>PMOU01000455.1:6377-11131 GCA_003161205.1 Actinomycetota bacterium
TCGACGTAGCCTTCGTACGGCGTGACCATGAAGCAGGTGTGCGTGAACCTGGCCGCCTGCTCCGCCACCCGTGCGGCCACCCGGGGAGCCGCGTTTCCTACCGAGACCACCGCGATCCCGGCGCCGAAGTCGATCAGCGAGTTGCCGTCGGCATCCACGATCACGCCGCCGCCGGCGTCCGTGACGTACACCGGCAGCGTGGAGCTGACCCCGCGGGCCACCGCCCGCTCGCGCCTGGCTTGCAGCTCGAGTGAGACAGGCCCGGGTATCTCGGTGACAAGGTGCCGGCGCTGAAGAAGGCGGGAATCGTGCGGTGCATGATCGGTCATGATCAGACCATAAATCATCCGTGCTAACGGCTGAAGCCTTGGTAGCCGTACGCGGCGTCCGGGAGTCTATTGTGGTGACCCGGATACGGGAGAGGACTGATCTCGGACATGCCTGACCACAGACAGCCGAACGCGCGGGGGCTGTTCGGGGGGGTTTTCGCCAGGGGCGGCGTCGACGCCGGCGACACCGCATGGCTGCAAGCGATGCTGGACACCGAGGCCGCGCTCGCCCGGGCGCTCGAGCAGGCCGGGATGGCACCCGCGGGCGCGGGGGAAGCGATCACGGCGGCGGCAAAAGTGGCCAGCTTCGACGTCGACGAACTCGGCGAGCTGGCGTCGCTGACCGGCAATCCGGTCCCCGGGCTCGCCCGCGAGCTGTCCCGGCGGGTGCCCCAGGCGGTGGTCAGCGCTGTGCACCGCGGTGCTACCAGCCAGGACATCATCGATACCGCCGCGATGCTGCTCGCCCGGCGGGCGATCGGCGTTATCCTGGCCGACCTGGCCACGACGGCGGACGCCGCGGCCGGGCTGGCCGCCGATCACCGGTCCACGATCATGATCGGCCGGACGCTGCTGCAGCAGGCCGTGCCCGTGACCTTCGGCCTGGTCGCCGCGGGCTGGCTGACCAGCGTGGACGAGGCCCGCGAGGGGCTGGCGGCGGTCAGTTCCCGGCGGCTGGCCGTACAGTTCGGCGGTGCGGCAGGCACGCTCGCCTCGCTCGGCGATCGCGGCCGTCAGGTCGCGGCCTTGCTCGCCAGCGAACTCGGCCTGGCCCTGCCCTTGCTGCCCTGGCACACCGACCGGCTTCGCATCATCGACCTGGGCGCGGCGCTGGCCCGGACCACGGCGGCGCTCGGCAAGATCGCCAGGGACGTCACGCTACTGGCCCAGTCTGAGGTCGGCGAGGTCAGCGAAGGCGGGTCCGCTCCAGGTCCCCGGGGTGCCCAGGGCACGGGGGGCAGGCCCGCCATCCAGGGCGCGGGCGGCGGGCAGGCACCACGGCGTGGCGGTTCCTCCGCGATGCCGAACAAGCACAACCCGGTCGCAGCGATCGCCATCCTTGGCTGCACTCGGCAGGTCCCCGGCCTGCTCGCGACCCTCGTCGCCGCCGCCGAGCAGGAGCACCAGCGCGCGGCCGGCGCGTGGCACGCGGAGTGGGAGCCGCTGACCGCCCTGCTGCGGCTGACCGGATCGGCATCGAGCTGGGCCGCTGAGCTGCTGTCCGGGCTCACCGTGGACACCTCGCGGATGGCCGCCAACCTGGCCGCGACCAAGGGCCTGCCGCTGGCGGAGAACCTCACCTCGCTGCTGGCCGGGGTCCTGGGCGGGACCCAGGCGCACGATCTCGTGGCCGAGGCCGGTGAGCGGGCCGTCAGCGCGGGACTGCCGCTACGTGACGTGCTGCTCTCCGTACCGAAGCTGGAGGACCGGCTGGTCTCGGCCGGTATCACCGCGGAGCAGATCGATGCCGCGCTGCAGCCTGCCGGTTACCTGGGCGCCGCTGGTGCCTTTACTACCGCTGCCCTCCACGCCCACGAAAACCTGAAACTGCAGGAGCCGCAGCATGGATGATGGTGAGCGCGCCGAGCGCGGGATGAAGATACGCCGTGAGGTCCTCGGGGACACCCATGTCGACCGGGCGGTGGCGGGGACCACCCCCTTTACCGAGCCATTCCAGGACCTCATCACGCGCTATGCCTGGGGCGAGATCTGGTCCCGGCCCGGGCTGTCCCGGGCCGAGCGCAGCCTGGTCACCCTGACTGTCCTCGCCGCCCTGCAGCACGAGCAGGAACTGGCCATGCACGTCAAGGCCGCGCTGCGGAACGGCCTCACGCCCGGACAGATCCAGGAGGTACTGCTCCAGGTCGCGGTGTACGCGGGCGTCCCCGTCGCCAACCGGGCCTTCCCGGTCGCGCAGCGTGCGCTCGCCGAAGCCGCCGAAGCCGCGGAAGTCGCCGACGCCGCCGAAGATCTCGGCATAGCTGACGCAACGTGATGGCTCAGGCTGGATTAGTTCTCGGCCGTCGGCTCTGCTAGCTGGGGCGTTACCTGTAGCTATGGCTTTTTGTCCGACATGCGAACGCTTGTACTCCTGGCGGCCGCTCAGGAGTTATCGTTAGCGTAGGCAACCAGACGGGAGAGAAATGGCGGAGATCGTCTCACTCGCCGAAGCCGTGGCGCGGGCGATCCATGACGGGGACGCCATCGCCATGGAGGGTTTCACCCACCTGATCCCGTTCGCTGCCGGGCACGAAGTGATCAGGCAGCGGCGCCGTGACCTGACCCTGATCAGAATGACGCCTGACCTGATTTACGACCAGCTCATCGGCGCGGGCTGCGTGCGAAAGCTCATCTTCTCCTGGGGCGGTAATCCCGGTGTCGGCTCGCTGCACAGGTTCCGCGACGCGGTAGAACATTCCTGGCCGGCGGCCCTGGAACTGGAAGAACACAGCCATGCGGGGATGGCGAACCGCTACGTCGCCGGGGCATCGGGCCTGCCGTTCGCGGTGCTGCGCGGCTATAACGGCACCGGCCTTGAGACGCTGAGCGCTGGCCCCGATTCGGCGCCCACGATCAAGCCGATCACCTGCCCGTTCACCGGCGAGACGCTGACCGCGGTCTCGGCTCTGCGCCCCGACGTGGCGATCATCCACGCCCAGCGTGCGGACCGGTCGGGGAACGTTCAGCTCTGGGGAATCACCGGGGTGCAGAAGGAGGCCGTGCTCGCATCGCAGCGGTCAGTGGTAACGGTCGAGGAGATCGTCGACGAACTCGATCCCCGCCCCGGTGCCGTGGTCCTGCCCGCCTGGACGGTGAGCTATGTGGCGCACGTGGCCAACGGCGCCCACCCGTCCTACGCACTCGGCTACTCGGACCGCGACAACGACTACTACGTGGCCTGGGACGCCATCGGCCGGGATCGCGCGGCGTTCTCCCGCTGGCTGGAAGAGCAGGTCTACGGGCTATCTCCCCGGGCGGAGGTACCGCGGTGACGTACTCGGCTGACGAGATGATGACCGTGTCCGCCGCCCGTGAGCTGCGCAATGGCATGACGTGCTTCGTGGGGATCGGGCTGCCCAGCGCCGCCGCGAACCTCGCGCGCGCGACGCATGCGCCGGAACTGGTGCTGATTTATGAGTCGGGCACGATCGGGGCCAAGCCCACCCACCTGCCGCTGTCGATCGGCGACGGCATCCTGGCCGAGACGGCGGACGCCGTCGTGAGCGTCCCCGAGATCTTCAACTACTGGCTGCAGCCGGGCCGCATCGACGCCGGATTCCTCGGCGCCGCCCAGATCGACAAGTTCGGCAACATCAATACGACCGCCATCGGCGGCGACTACGGCCACCCGAAGGTGCGCCTGCCCGGCGCGGGCGGCGCCCCCGAGATCGCCGCCTCGTGCCGTGAGGTGATTGTCGTGGTCAGGCAGGGCCGCCGGTCATTCGTCGAGCGGGTGGACTTCGTCACCTCCGTCGGCTACGGGTCGGGCCCGGGCGACCGCGAGCGGCTCGGGCTGACCGGTGCCGGGCCGAAGAAGATCATTACCGATCTGGGCGTCCTCGAGCCCGATCCTCAGACGCTAGAGTTCACCATGACCGGGTTGTACCCGGGAGTCTCCGCCTCGGTCGCGAAAGAGCGGACCGGCTGGGATCTGGCCATCGCCCCCGAGCCAGAGATCATCGCCGCGCCGACCCCAGCGGAACTTGAAGCCCTCCGGCGGTTCCAAGACGCCCGAACAAGGAGTGACCAGTGACAGCCGACGTCACCACGTCCCTGACCACCCCGGATCCCGGGAGGCTGGTCCTGCCGTCGTACGAGCGTCCCTCGGGTCTGCATCCTCCGCTGGACTTCGACGGGTACCGCTCGACCGCGCTGCGCCACCCGAAGCAGCCGCTCGTGCTGCTTCCGCACCGGCTGACCGAGGTGACCGGGCCGCTGCTCGGTGACCAGCTGATCGTCCCTACCGATTCTGACCTGACCACGCAGTACGACGGCGAGCCGCAGGGTCAGCGGATCATCGTGACCGGACGGGTGCTGGACTCCGGCGGCCGTCCGGTGCCCGATACCTTGATCGAGATCTGGCAGACCAACGCGGCCGGACGGTACCGGCACTGGCACGAGCACCATCCGGCGCCGCTTGACCCGAACTTCGGCGGCCTCGGGCGCGCCGTCACCGACTCCGGTGGCCGGTATCGCTTCATCACCATCCAGCCCGGTTCCTACCCGTGGGGGAACCACTACAACGCATGGCGCCCGGCACACATTCACTTCTCGGTGTTCGGCCGGGCGTTCACCCAGCGGCTGGTCACCCAGATGTACTTCCCCGGCGATCCCTTGCTGCCGCTCGACCCGATCTTCAACTCGGTCCCCGACGAGAGGGCCAGGCAGGCGATGATCGCCCGCTTCGACATCGAGCTGACCCAG
>PMOU01000455.1:11139-11396 GCA_003161205.1 Actinomycetota bacterium
GTGGTGGCCGAGGGTACTCCCGGTGCGATCACGATCATCGGACGGCTCTACGACGGGGACGGGAACATCATTCCCGACGGCCTGATCGAGACCTGGCAGGCCGGACCTGACGGGCGCTTCGCTCATCCGGACGACCCGCGCGGCGCTACCCCCGGTGGCTACCACAGCTTTCGCGGCTTCGGCCGCTGCCCGACCGCGCCGGACGGGTCCTACCGCATCGTCACGCTCAAACCCGGCCCGCTGCCGACCCCTGACGG
>PMOU01000339.1 GCA_003161205.1 Actinomycetota bacterium
GCTGCACCTCGTGCTGCGCGACCATCCCGAACGCGAACCTGTCCCCGACCCGCCCCCCGGGCGCGAATCCGGGGTCGCTGAGCCGGGCCCGGTCGAGCAGGTCCAGGACCCGGCCGCGCACCTCATGGCCGTAAGCCCGGGCCTGATCGGGCGGCAGCAGCGGCAGCGTCGGGCGCTCGGAGCGGGGATGCTCGAACGCGTCGTAGAGCGGGTCGATCTCCGGGTGCAGGGATTCGCGGCCGCCGACCTCGCGCAGCAGCCAGAGCTCTTCCTGGTTGGCGATGTGCGCGAGGTCCCAGACCAGCGGCGACATCAGCGGTGAGTGCTGCCGGACCAGGTCGGCTTCGTCGACGCAGTCGGTGAGCTGGGACGTCCGCTGCCGCGCGCCGGTCAGTTCCGTGGCGATCAGCTCGCGCAGGGTCTCTGCCGTGCCGGTCTCCTGATCGGCATCTAGCTCGGTCACGTCAAACCCTCCAGTTGGTCATCGGCCGGACATCGGTCTTTCAGCACGTAGCGCTCGGTGAAGCCGGCCACCGCCTGCCGGATCGGGGCGGGCGCGCCTGACCTGCTCAGCGCCGCGTTCGCCGCCTCGAAGCACTGCCGGGCGGCCTGGCTCAGGCCCGGGTCGGCGGGACCGCACCTGGCCGCGCGCAGCCACGGCCCCATCGACCCCATGGGGTCCGGGCCATCGGGGGATTGCTCCCAGAGCGGCTCGACGGCGGCCATCGCGGCGTCGGCGGCGCGCGCGTCGCCGGCCAGCGCCGCCACCACGGCTGCGGTCACGACCCAGCCGTCACCGCGCTGCGCGTCGATCATGCGCAGTTCCATGTGCCCGTGCGGGCGGACCGGCGGNNTCCAGTCGGGCGAATCGGGCTGGCGAATGCACATGAGCTTGGCGTCCAGGGCGTAAGCGGTCCACGCGTCGCGCGGGTCGCTGTCCGCCGCCCGGAACGCAGGCGGCCGGGTGCGCCCCGGATCCATGTAGGCCCAGACCTGCTGGCGGGCCGAGCGCCAGCCCGTCGGCTTGCCTTCCCGCAGCGGGGAGTTGGCGAACGCCGACACCAGCACCGGGCCGATCGAGTGCAGCAGGCGCCAGCGCGAGCGGTATCCGGTGTCGCCGGCGTTGTCCTCCCCGGCGTCCAGGCACACCTGGACGGACGCGGTGCCGCACATCATCTGGCGGCCCCACGGGCCGTCACGGTCGAAGAATTTCTCCATCGCGGCGTACCGCGGGAGGTCAAGGACCCGCCGGGGCGGGCGCAGCGGGTCAAGGCCGAAGCCGCACAGCTCCAGGCCGGACACCGCGGCCGCGTCGCGAAGGGCGGCCAGGTCGCGCCCGGTCACCTCGAGGAGCTCACCGAGCGTAGCCGCGGGCGCCGAGCTGAGCTCAAGCTGCCCGCCCGGCTCGACCGTGAGCGAGGCGCCAGAAGGAAGGGATGGAAAAACCGGATTCCGAACGAATCCGCCTGCGTGCTCGGAGTCATGCTGATCACCCGAGGGGTTCGCGGATACGAACCCGGCTAGCGTGTCCTCGACCTTTTCTGCCTGCACCGGCAGGGCGGGATCGCGGCGATCACGGACTAGCCACTCGAGTTCGACGCCCACTCGTTCCGGCGGNNCCTGTCTTGAAGCAGATACCGTGGACCTGCGCTTCCGCGTCGTCCTCGGTGAACCGCGCCCCCTTAGCCACGTCTTCAACAGTACCCGATCGACTTCCCCGGACCCCAGGCACCGGCCCTGGCCGGGTCCCTGGTCCTGCCCCCAGTGATTCGTGTTCCCAGCTAAGTTTCAGCTTGAGGTGGTAGCTTTCGCGCACCGTCAGCGATGGCCTATGACGCTCAGTCGCGACGTCCATGACACGCCGTAGTAGCGACCTGTCCATCGGGAGCTGACGGCTCTGGCAGGATATAAATCGATGAAGGTGCCATCCGTGAAGATTCCGCTGATCATGCGGGGCAAGGCTGGACAGCCGCCCGGCATCGTCGGCGTGGCGCGCCTGGACCACCGGACGAAGGCCATCACCAAACGGCTCAGTCCGGGCGAGATCGCCATCATCGATCACGCCGACCTGGACCGGGTTAGCGCCGAGGAACTGATCAGGCGCAAGGTCGCGGGCGTCGTCAACGTCTCGGTCAGTATTACCGGGCGTTATCCCAACCTGGGCCCGAGGCTGCTGCTCGATGCGGGCATCCCGGTCGTGGACGGGGTCGGGCAGGACGTGTTCGTCCGGGTCGCCGACGGCACGACGGTCCGGCTGGACAACGAGACCCTGTATGTCGGCGACACGGTCGTCGCCAAGGGCACGCCGCTGACCGAGGAGTCCGTGCAGGCGGCGATGACCGAGGCCAAGGCCATGGTCGCGGTGCAGATCGAGTCGTTCGCCGCGAACACACTGGAGTTCCTGCGGCGCGAGCACGAACTGCTCACCCACGGCATCGCGGCGCCCGAGATGGAAACCGAGATGAACGGCCGGCATGTCCTGGTCGTGGTGCGCGGCTATCACTACCGCGAGGACATCGCCGCCCTGCGGCCCTATATCCGGGAGTACAAGCCGGTGATGGTGGCCGTGGACGGCGGCGCGGACGCGCTGATCGAGGCGGGCTACCAGCCCGACGCCATCTTCGGTGACATGGACTCGGTATCAGACGAGGCGATGTGCTGCGGGGCGGAACTCGTGGTGCACGCCTATCCCGACGGCCGCGCGCCCGGGCTGGTCCGGGTGCGTGAGCTCGGCCTGGACGCCGTCACCTGTCCCGCGCCCGGCACGAGCGAGGATGTCGCGCTGCTCGTGGCCGACGCCAAGGGAGCCAGCCTGATCGTGGTGGTGGGCACGCACCATACACTCGAGGAGTTTCTCGACAAGGGCCGGCCGGGAATGTCCAGCACGTTTATCACGCACCTGCGGGTCGCGGGAAAAATTGTCAACGCCCGCGGGGTGCATCAGCTGTACCAGAGCCGGATCTCGGGCTGGGCGCTGCTGGTGCTCGTGCTCGCCGCGGCGGTGACCGTCTTCGTCGCCGTGGTGTTCTCGCCCGCTAGCCCCGTCCTGGTCAGGTATATCGAAGCGACCTGGCATTCATTCACCTACTGGCTGACCGGGAAATTCTAGTGATCGACTTTCGCTATCACCTCGTCTCCATCGTGGCGGTGTTCCTCGCGCTGGCGATCGGGATCGTCCTCGGCGCTGCTGAGCTGCAGGGCCCCGCGTACAACATCTTGAACCGGACCACCGGCAAGCTGCAGACCGAGCTTGACCAGACGCGCGGTCAGCTGGCCACGGCTCAGGCGCAAGACGGCGAGGGTGAGTCGTACGCCCAGGCGGTCGAGCCCGCGGTCCTGCGCGACCTGCTGTCCGGTCAGCGGATCCTGATCGTCACCGAGCCGGGCGCGCAGTCCTCGGTCATCAGCGGGATCAGCGCCGCGGCCATCGACGCCGGGGCCACCATCACCGGCCAGATCGCCTTGCAGCCGAAGTTCTTCGACACCAGCGACACCACCCAGGACAGCCTGAACCAGACCAACCTGGATGTGGCCCAGTCGGCCGACCTCTCGCTGGCCAGCAGCGGAAGCTACCAGCAGCAGGCCGCGCAGGTGATCGCCAGCGAGATCCTGGTCAAGTCAGTGAAATCGGCCACGGCGTCAGGCGGCTCCACGTCCCCCAGTTCCGCGGCGACCGGTAACGATCAGGACACCGACGCGCAGACGATGCTCGCGGCGTACGCCACGTCCGGGTTCCTCAACACCACCGGGCAGCCTTCCACCCCGGCGACCCTGGCCGTGGTCGTGACCCCGCAGACCGCCCCGTCGGACGGCAGCGCGGACGCGCTGGACGAGGTGCTCCCGCCGCTGGTCCAGGAACTGGCGAAGATGAGCGCGGGCACCGTGGTCGCGGGCTCGTCGGCGGCCTCGGGTGCGGGCAGCCCGATCGCGGTGCTGCGGTCGAACAACGTAGCCAATCAGGTGTCCACCGTCGACGACGCGGATCTGGCGTCGGGACAGAGCGTGGTGATCCAGGCGCTCGCCATCGCGCTGAGCGGTGGCAAGGCCGCGAGCTACGGGTTCGCAGACAACGGCGCGAGCGCCGTCGCCCCTAGCCCCGCGCCCGTCCCGTCTTCCTCGTCCTCCGCTGGCACGTCGGCGCCGAAGGTGAAGTCGTGACCGACCGGTCTGGCCGGCGAGCGGGATACACCGCCGCCGCGGCAGGCGTGACCGCGGCGGCCGCGGCCAGNNGCCGGTCACCCTGCTCGAGGGACCGGCCGTCGCGGCCGGCGCGATCGCGGGCGTGCTCGCCCAGGCAGGCGTGCGGGCCGTCAGCGGATCGCCCCGCCGCGGCCCGCGGTCCCGCGTCGAAGCGGCGATGGTGCTGGGCGCGGTGGGCGCGGCGGCGTTCGGCGCCTATGACGACCTGGCCGGCTCGGGGGACCGGCGCGGGTTCGCCGGGCATCTCGGCGCGCTGCGCCACGGCGAGGTGACCACGGGGGCGGTGAAGCTGGGCGGTATCGGCGCGACCGGACTGCTCAGCGCCCTGGCGGCCGGCGGTTCGGCCGCGGACGTCGTCCTCAACGCCGGGCTCGTGGCCGGGGGCGCGAACCTGCTGAACCTGTTCGACCTGCGGCCCGGCCGCGCCCTGAAGGTCGCCATCGCCGTCGGGGCTCCCGGGGTGATCACCGCCGCCGCTCCGCTGGGAGCCGGGTTCGCCCTGCTCAGTGAGGACCTCGGCGAACGCGCGATGCTCGGCGACGCCGGCGCGAACGCGCTCGGCGCGATGCTCGGCGCCGCGGCGTCCCGGCTGCCCCGTCCGGCCCGGATCGCGCTGCTCGCCGGGATCGCCGCTTTGACGGCGGCCAGCGAGAAGGTCAGCTTCACCAAGGTGATCGAGCGCACCCCGGCNNTTCCGGCGCAGCGCCGGAACGCGGTCCGGCCGCCTGGGGCTGGCAGCACGGCCCGTTCGGCTGAAAATACCGACGTGACGCCACCGGACGAGTGACCGTGCCCGTAGCCGAGCGGGGGAGTGCTCGGCGGCGGAGTCTGCGGGTCGGGGGGATAGGTCGCGCCGCGGTGCTGATCGGCGCCATCACCATGCTCGCGCGGGTGGTCGGCTTCGGCCGCCAGGTGGTGTTCGCGCATACCGTCCAGGCGTCATGCCTGGGCACCGCCTACACCACCGCGAACATGGTGCCCAACATCATCTACGACATCGTCGTGGGCGGCGCGCTCACGGCGGTGGTGGTGCCGGTGCTGGCCCGCCCCGCCCGGGCCGAAACCCAGGACCGCGAGCAGGTGCGGCAGACCTCCGCCGCCCTGCTGAGCTGGACGGTGCTGCTGCTCGTCCCGGTCAGCGTCGCGGTCGCGGTCGCCGCGCGGCCGCTGGCGTCGGTGCTGCTCGGCGGCACGCCCGGCTGCCCGCGCGCCGCCATGGTCACGGTGGGCGCGCGGATGCTCATCGTGTTCGCGCCGCAGATCCTGCTGTACGGCCTGGCCGTGGTGCTGTACGGCATCTTGCAGTCGCACCGCCGGTTCGCCGCGCCCGCGCTGGCACCGGTGCTGTCCAGCCTGGTCGT
>PMOU01000002.1 GCA_003161205.1 Actinomycetota bacterium
AACGCACGACGATTCCGTTGGGTGCTTGACCTCCCTCGCGGTATCCAGGTCGCCGCCGGGCTGGCCCTGCTCATTGGTGGTTTCGGCATCCAGTTTGAGGTCACTAATCCGCTGATGGCTACCCGAGTCTTCCATCTAGGATCGCTTGGCTTCGGCCTGCTCGGTACCTGCATGGCGCTCGGCGGGATTGCCGGAAATTACTATTCTTCCCGGCGCCCAGATCCGGGCCACTCAGAGTTCATACTATGGGCGGCTCTCTTCGGCGTAGCCGAGATAATCAGTGCCGTGATGCCAGTAATCTGGGCTTACGATATTGTTATGGTCTTGGTCGGCGCGTCGATTCAGCTTTTCGCTGTTAGCGCTACCGTTTATGTGCAGAAGAACGCACCTACGTCCCAGCGGGGCCACGCGCTGAGCGCTTACAACGCCGGGTTTATGGGTTTTGTCCCGGCTGGCTCATTTGTCGTCGCCGCCGCTGCTGCGATTGCTGGGCCACGCTGGGCGATTCTTGGTCCAGGCATTGTCATCGCGGTCTGTGCCATCGCTGTTCTGGCTACCGGGCTATCCTCGGCAAGTGTTCCCATTTCAGGCACTACTGCCGACGTTCATGGCTGCGCAGGCACGCCGGGTCCGCTCAAGCCCGGCTGATGTCAGTTCGCTGATGTTAGCCGGGAACCGGTCAGGGACCTGTACGTGGCTGAACTACAAGCCAGGGGGGGCGGAGGTGCCGCCGGACGTCATTCTCGACGGGTACGTGAGCATGGTGACGAGCGGTTATCTTCCTGCCGCTCGTTTTGTCGGCCGCTCACTAGCTGGCCTGGTGAAACTCCTCAACCGCGTCTCCCAACCGCGCGCTGACTGACGACCTCCTCGCGTGGTCGTTTTCCTGTACCCGCGCTCCGGGCGCACCGGTGTCCGGTTATATGGGCAGCGTACCGCTGGGCAGTGTCGCGGATACCGCGACCACCTGCCAACGGTCCTCGTAGAGGATCGTCCCTGGGTACGTGGTGCGGACCTCCTCCCAGGAGATGGAGTGCGGGTCGAGGATGGCCAGGTAGCCGCTCACCCGGTTCAACAGCTCGTGCGAGCTGGCTTTGAACCAGCACTCGGCCAGCGGATCGGTGTCCGAGCTGTAGACGTCGGGTTCGGGGTAAGCAGCGTTGTACCAGTCGTTGTTCTGCCGGCGGAACAGTTCCTCGTCCGGCGTGAGCATCCCTCGCCGTCCAAGCACGTTGACCAGGCCAAATACGCCGATTCTGAGTCCTGAGAAGCTGGGATAGGAGCTGCGGAAACGGACGTATTCGGTGTCGGCTGGGGGCATGGGTCTATTTTCACAGCCGATTCGATCTGCTTCAATGAGCCATGCCGGCGCGGCGCTTCACAGGGAATGCCTACATTCAAGTGCTCCGTATTCCTGGTGCATGGCGTTTTTCCCTGACTGGGTTCATAGGCCGGATGCCGATGTCGATGTTTAGCCTTGGGATTGTGCTCCTGGTCTCCGCCGGCACTGGCAAGTATGTACTGGGAGGCGAGGTTGCGGGGGCGGGCGCACTCGGGATGGCTATATCAGTCCCTCAGGTGGCTCGCCTCACTGACAAGGTCGGCCAGCGGCGCGTGCTGCGCTTGCTAATCATCGTATTGGCAATGGCGGTGGTGACGCTCATTGAATGCGTGCAACTGCGAGCGCCTTCCTGGGCACTGCTGCTTTCAGGGGTCCTGGTCGGCGCAAGCATGCCGGGTCTCGGTGCGATGGTGCGGGCACGGTGGAGCACATTGCTGAAGGGGTCGCCGCAGTTGCATGCGGCGTTCTCGATCGAGTCCGTCGCCGACGAGCTCATTTTCGTCGTCGGTCCTGTACTAGTAACCTTGCTGGTCACAGATATAAGGCCTGAAGCAGGAATAATTGCCGTCGCAGTCCTGAGTATTCTGGGCACGTTTTTGTTCACCGCTCAGCGGAGCACAGAACCTCCACCTGCACTCCAAACTCCGATTATTACTGGCAAGAAATCGGTGACCTGCCAGCCACTGGCAGGCGATGTTCCTAAACATGCCACATTGACGTTGTGGGGCGCTGTTCCGGCTCTGTCAGTACTAATCCCGGTCTACTTGCTTCTCGGAGCGATGTTTGTCAATATTAACGTCAGCACATAGCGTTCGCGCGGGAACGCGGCGACGCGGCGATGGCTGGATTTATTCTGGGGTCATACGCTCTCGGCGGCGCTGTAGCTGGCTTTTACTACGGATCGCGGACATGGCGGTCGCACACCGAACATCGATTCGTTGTGACCTTGGCCTGGACTGTCGGCACAGCTGTTATATTCTACTTTCAGCTTAACCTGGTCATTCTCTCCATGGTGATCTTTTTCGCAGGGTTTGCCATTTCACCGACTTTGATCGGCGGCTACAGTCTGATTGAGCGCCAAGCGCCTGCGCGACATCGCACGGAGAGTATTGCGTGGTTGAGTACATCCGCTGCGCTCGGCAATGCGGTCGGATCAACTGTAGTGGGGCGCATCATTGACGTATATGGGGCCATTGGGGGCTACTCGCTGCCGAGGGCTATGGCATCATCGCCGTCGTGGTCTGTTTCTTCGGTATACGTCGGCTGAAGGCAACCATAAGAGAGTTCTAGCGCCGCATCACGCTCCACTTTGATTTCGGCCAACCCGGCGCCGAAGAGTCAGCGGCTAACTTGCCTGCGCCCGTCGCGTGTTCAACTACCGTGCTGTTGCTGGCGAGAGTGGATGCGCCAGGACTAGCGGCCGGAAGACGGAAAAGATCAGGACGAGCAGCTCGTGACCAGCCGAGTTCCTGCGGTGCGCGGCGCGCACCGTTTTGCGCGGACTGTGTAGGTGTCGAACGGGCGCGGGCACGGTGACGCCGATCGCGACCGCAACCAGCACGGCGGGTCCGCCGCGCGGGTTACCGGATGATGACAGCCGGACGCCGGGGCTTGCTCGTTCTCTCTAGTCTGGCGTGGAGAGCAGGTATATGCGGCTGCTGAGCTTGCCGATCATGCGGTAGATGTGCCACAGGCAGTCGCCGAGCTTGATGTCGTAGTTTTCCTTGCCGAACCGGGTGATGTATCGGTCCGGGTCGCGGACCAGCCGGGCGGCGTGCAGAAGGTGGCGGCCCGGCTGCGGCGCTTGCTCCTGGGCATATTCGCCCCACTGGGGGCCTAGTATCACGCAGTGGTCGATGCGCAGGCCGGCGTCGTTGATGGCGGCCTGGGTGTTCTCCGGGCGCATGGCCGTGGAGGAGCAGCCCATAACCGGGAGGAGGAAGGCGGCTTCGTCTGGTTCCAGGAGGCTGGTGGCGAACATCTGGTAGATCAGCGCTCGTCCGCCTGGCTTGAGTACGCGCCGGAATTCACGGTACGCGCGGTCTAGGTCCGTGGCGAGACACAGGACGTCGCGGCACCAGATCAGTTCTGCGGATGCGCTGGCGGCCGGCAGGTTCTCGGCGGTGCCGACATCGAAGCTGACGTGGCCGCCTGGCTGCGCGGCTGCGCGTGCGACCTCCACGCATCGTGCGACTGGATCGATGCCGGTGACCTGGAGGCCGAATCGCCTGGAGAGTTCGATGGCGTGCTCGCCTTCGCCGCATCCGACGTCTATCGCGGTTGCTCCGGCCGGTAGCTCCATTGCTGCGACGTGCTCGTACAGCAGGTCGGGTCCTGCGGGGTTGAGGGACTCGTCGAGCGTCTCGTTGAACTGCTCCTCGATCTGGTCGAACGCGTCTTGGGCGCGCATCAGGGATCCGGCATCGGTCACCCGCCCATCTTCCCGTACCCAGCGTCCGGGCGACGAGCCAATTACGAGGGGCCGGCGAACGCGCCGCCGGCCGTCGCGGACGGGTTTCCGGCGCGAGGGTTGCGCGCCGTCTCGGGAGAGGTCCGCCGCTCCCTGGCCGCCTCCCTTCAGTTTGCTGGTTCCAGGGTCGGATCGGCGGCGGGAACGTGCTGTTTATGCTGGTGGATGTAATGGCTTGATCTACTACCGGGCCGACGAACAGACCGATGCGATAGCTCGGGCTCCGGGACTACTCGAATTACCAATGGCCGGCGGGCTACGGGGCCGCTCCCGGTCTGGTTCAACCGGGAGCGGCGGGTTACTCGTTACCTACTGTCAAAGCTGTATCGTCGCCTCAATGGTAAGGCGGCGGGCGGTTCGGGTGTTTGCAGACTTGCTATCTGCCGCTATAGCGGCAAGGTTTGCAGTCACGGGACCCGAAAGACCGTCCGGCTCGGGTGGCGGCGTAGGCATGAGCTTGTCGCGCGCGTTGCGCCGTCCGTGCGGGGTCTCCCGCTCGTGGCGTTTATGGTTTCGTCGCTCAAGACTTATGGAGCGACGAAACCATAAACGTAACCGAAGTCCGCAGGGCCGGGTTTGCGCGGACAGCCGGGCATGCCGGTACCCTCAGCGCAATGACATCGGGCCCGTGCTTCGACATCATCCGCACCG
>PMOU01000652.1 GCA_003161205.1 Actinomycetota bacterium
GGCTTGTAGGCGAGGTTGCCGCCCTCCTCCTCCAGGCCGGAGTTCCACGCGCCTTCGATCGAGTCGATGTGGTAGTAGCCCTCGTTCGCCGACGTCGAGAAGCGGGCCGAGTCGAAGATATAGAACTCCGCCTCGGGGCCGAAGAACGCCGTGTCGCCGATGCCGGTGCCGCGCAGGTAGTCCTGCGCCTTCCTGGCGATGTTGCGCGGGTCCCTGGTGTACGGCGCGCCGGTCAGCGGGTCGTGCACGAAGAACGTCATGTTCAGGGTCTTGTGCGTACGGAACGGGTCGATCCCGGCCGTGGTCGGGTCGGGCAGCAGCAGCATGTCGGACTCGTGNNGCCGACGCCGGCACGGTGAAGTGCTGCATCGTTCCCGGCAGGTCGCAGAACCTGACGTCAATGAACTCTACGTTTTCCTCGGCGATGAAGCTGAGGACTTCCTCGGCACTGCTGAACATCAACCCTCCCGGTCCAGGGCACGCATCTAAGGTTCTCAAGTCACGCGATTCGGACGTTAGACGCCGGCAATTTCTTCCTCGTGTCTGGTGTGTTTCACGAATGTTACGGCTGACCTGTTACGACTCGCGATCGACATCAGGGGATCCATTATGGCCCGCTGCGCGCCTCTTGGCACGCAGCGGATACCGTGGTGTCGTGGCCAAGAAATCTCGTAACCGCAGCGGACCGGCGCGGAACGCTGCCGCCACCACGAGGACAGCCAGCACTCGGTCTGCCGGCGGGGGGCCGGGCACCGCGCAGCTGACGGCCCCGGCGGCCACCGAGGAAACCACGGCCTACCCCGGCCAGCGGTTCGGCTTGCCCGAACGGGGTCCGGGGTCGGTGGCCCCCATGGGCAGGCGCGTGCTGGCCCTGCTCATCGACTGGCTGCTCTGCATGCTCATCGCGTACTGGCTTACCCATTCGCAGTTCTGGACCATCGCCATCTTCGCGGTGGAGGAATTCATCCTCACCGCGACGACCGGAAGCACCGTGGGCAAGCGACTGCTCGGCATCCGGGTGATGCGGACAAACGGCGGCCTGGTCGGCTTCCGCTGGTCCGCTGTCCGGACGGCGATCCTGCTGACCGTGGTGCCGCCGCTGCTGACCGACCGCGACCTGCGCGGCCTGCATGACCGCGCCGCGGACACCATCGTCGTCCGCCTCTAGTCGCCCGCCGCAGCGTCTTCTAGCCGTAGTCGTCCGCCGCCTAGCGTCCTCGGCCAGCAACTGGCCGGAGCTAGCGCTCCTTCGCGCCTAGCGGGCCTTCGGGCGGGGCATCCTGGCCTGCCGCGCGTTCTTGGGCAGCGGTCCCTTCGGCGCCTGCAAAGACGGCTGCAGGGCCTTCAGCCGGTGGTTGAGGTCGCTGATCGCATCCGGCTTGAGCTTGCGCGGAAGCCGCATCACCTTGCGCTGCAGTTTGGCGATCGGGATCTGGCCCTCGCCGTTGCCCACCTGGAACTCGGTAATCGGCACCTCGTAGGCCACCCGGGCGACCCGCTTCTTCTCCGCGGCCAGCAGGCTGGCCAGCCGGGAGGGGGAGCCCTCGCCGATCAGGATGACGCCGGCTCTGCCCACGGCCCGGTGCACCACGTCCATGTTCCTGTTGGCGGCGATGGCGGGAGTTACTGTCCAGTTGCCGCGCATGTTCTCCAGCACGGCGGCCGCGGCGCCGGGCTGTCCCTCGATGGCTGCGTACTGCGTTGACTGCGCGAACCTGCCGAACACGATGACCATGACCAGCACGCCAAGCAGTACGCCCAGCGGGATAAGGAGGGAGCCCAAGCCGGTGACCAGGCCGACGATCACCAAGATCACCAGCGTGGCGAGGCCGCTGCCGATCACGATGGGCATCGCCTTCGGATTGGCCTTGTGCACCATTCCGATCACCATGCGTAGCTGCTTCAGCCGCCCGGCCTTCGCCAGGTCCACAGCGCTATCCCTATTGAGGGCCGGTTCGGCGGCCTTAGACCTTCTAAACATGCGTGCCATGCTCCGCAGCATACGGTTCCAGCGCCCCGGACAGAAACCGCCGGGCCCACCCGGAGCATCCATTGCCCCCAAGCCCCGGCTACCCCGAAGCTCCGGCCACCCGCATGCCCCGGTTACCCCGAAGCTTGCGCGCCCGCCGTCGCCCGCTGTTCGATCGCCTGCGTGTACAGGCGTCCCGCCCGGTAGGAGGAGCGCACCAGGGGCCCGGACATCACGCCCGCGAACCCGAGGGCCAGCGCCTCCTCGCGGAGCTCGACGAACTCCTCGGGCTTGACCCAGCGCTCCACCGGATGGTGCCGTGGCGTCGGCCGCAGGTACTGGGTGATCGTCAGCAAGTCGCAGCCGACGGCGCGCAGGTCCCGCATCGCCTCGGTGATCTCGGGCCGTTCCTCGCCCAGTCCCAGGATCAGGTTGGACTTCGTGACTAGCCGCGCCTCGCGGGCGGCGCGCAGAACGTCCAGCGACCGGGCGTACCGGAAGCCAGGCCGGATCCGCCGGAAGATCCGCGGCACGGTCTCGATGTTGTGNNTGCGCGTACAGCCAGGCGCCGCCGTCGGCCAGGTCGTCGCGCGCGACACCGGTCACGGTCGCGTACTTCAGGCCCATAGCGGCGACGGACTCCGCGACCCGCCGGGGTTCTCCCTCGTCAAGCGGCTGCGGCTTGCCCGTGTCGATCTGGCAGAAGTCGCATCGGCGGGTGCACTGGTCACCGCCGATGAGGAAGGTCGCCTCCCGGTCCTCCCAGCATTCGAAGATGTTCGGGCAGCCCGCCTCCTCGCACACCGTGTGCAGGCCCTCGCTGTGGACGAGGTTCTTCAGCTGGGTGTACGACGGTCCCGTGCGCAGCCGGGTCTTGATCCACGGGGGCTTCTTCTCGATCGGCGTCT
>PMOU01000493.1 GCA_003161205.1 Actinomycetota bacterium
CGGCCGGGCTCATGTCCAGGATCTCCTCGAGCCGGCCCGCGACTTCGGCGGCGGTGATGATCGTCCGGGACCGGACGCCCTCGACCCCGGCCCGGTGCCAGTCCCACGACGGGATACGCGCCCAGGCCCGCGGAGACGGGCACACCCGCATCCCGGCCGGAGCCGGGCCCGGGGCCGGCTCCCCGAACTTGACCAGCAGGAACCGCCACGCGCGATGGGCCTCGCGGCTGACCACCTTCTGCTCGAGCACCGCGGGCACCAGCGCCTCGAAGACCCGCTCGCTCCGCCCCACCCGCAGATCCTCGTGACGGCGCATCAGGTCACCGACGACCGGATCACGGGCGGTGAAGCCGGACCTGTCGTCGTGGCAGCCGAGCTGAGCGGGCAGATGGTCAAGCAGCCAGGCCGCACCCGGCCCCCAGCCCTGCGCGGTCACCAGCGTGCCTCCTGAGGCTCCTGAGGTGTCTGCGGGGGGCTTGGCGGGGGGCTTGGCGGGAACACCGGGCGGGATACCGGCAGGGGCGCTGGACGGCATGCTGGCAGGGACGCTGGCGGGGCGGGATCGGACGCGCAGGGTGGCGGGGCCTTCGGGGGTCAGCGAGGTGCGCCACACGGCACCGGCCGCGTCCACCGCGTACGCGGGATCACCGCCGCCGCGTCGGTGCACGGACAGCGTCAGGCGGGCGTCGAGCGGGAACGGCAGCTGCCACTCGCGGGTCAGCGCAATAGCTCCGGGCGGGACCACCGCGACGGGCGAAACCACCGCCACGGGCGAGGCGGTCACTGGCGGAACCACCGCCACGGGAGAGACCACCGCAGGGAACTCTGGGGACGCCGTCATGCGCCGGAGCGGTCAGGCGTCTGAGGAGAAGCGGATCGAGGTCGGCTCGAGCCGGACGTCCGGCCAGACCCGGATGCCGCGACCCAGTTCGTTGCCGGAGCCGATGTACGCGCCGTCGCCGATCACCGCCTCGTCGAGCACCGCGCCGGGAGCCACGATGGCGCCACGGCCAACGATCGAGTCGCGCACCACGGCGCCCTCGCCGATGGCCGCGCCGTCGAAGAGCACGCTGCCGTCCACGGTCGCACCGGCGCCCACTGACGCTCCCGCGCCCACCACGGTCCCGCCGGATACCGACGCGTCCGCGGCGACCGAAGCGCCCGCCAGCAGGAGCGAGGGACCGGCGGGTCCCGGCACCGCCGGGGCGGGCAGCCGTCCGAGCACGAGGTCGCACGAGCCGCGCACGAACGTCTGCGGCGTGCCCACGTCCAGCCAGTACGCCGACTCGTGGTAGCCCATGACCAGGGCGCCGGCCTCGATCAGCCCGGGGAACGTCTCGCGCTCGACCGAGACCCGGCGGCCGGCCGGAATCTGGTCGATGACCTCACGCCGGAACACGTAGCACCCGGCGTTGATCCGGTTGGTCACCGGGGCCGGAGTCTTCTCCAGGAACGCGGTCACCCGGCCGGAGGCCTCGGTCGGCACGACACCGAACGGGGCTGGATCCGCTACCTCCACCAGGTGCAGCGTCACCGCGGCGTCGGTCTTGATGTGCAGGTCGACCTGCGCGCCCAGGTCGTGCCCGGACAGGACGTCGGAGTTCAGCACCACGACCGGGTCAGCCGAGCCGGTGCCGCGCAGCGAGCTGGCCGCGTTGCGGATGCCGCCCCCGGTATCGAGCGGCACCTCCTCCTGGACGTAGTCGATGGACAGCCCGAATGCCGATCCGTCACCCAGCACCGACGCGAACATGTCCGACTTGTAACAGGTCGCGAGTACCACGTGAGTGACGCCGCCGGCCGCCATCCGGGCCAGCAGGTGGGCCAGGAACGGGACGCCTGCCGTGGGCAGCAGGGGTTTGGGCGCGGACAGGGTCAGCGGTCGCAGCCGGGTGCCCTGTCCTCCGACGAGAAGTATCGCCTCAAGTGGTTCGCGCGGCATGAGAGGAGAGGTTACACCGCGCTGACATCGGCGGCGGTCTGTTCCGCGGCGCGCCGGTAGGACGCCAGGTGGGCTTCGGCCGACGCGGCCCAGGTGAATTCCTGCGACCGGTCGTACCCGGCGCTGCCGAGCCGTTCCCGGCGGGCGCCGTCATCCAGCAGCGCTCGCAGCGAGTCGCGGATGGCCTCGGCGTCAGGCTCGGTGTAGGCGACCGCCTCACCGCCGACCTCGGGCAGCGAGGTGCAGTGCGTGGTCAGCACCGGCGCCCCGCACGCCATCGCCTCGAGCACCGGCAGCCCGAACCCCTCGCCGCGGCTCGGGAAGGCCACCACCAGCGCCCCGCCCAGGAACCCGGGCAGGTCGGAGAACCGCAGGTAACCCGGGCGGATCAGGCGCAGGTGCGGCGGCACCGCGGCGACGGCCGCGTCCACCTCATCGCTCCAGCCCCCGCCGCCGCCCAGGACGAGCGCGGGCGGGTCGGCCAGGTCGGCCACGGCCGCGGCCCAGCCGGTGATCAGCGCCGCGACGTTCTTGCGCGGCTCGAGCATGCCCAGGAACGCCACGTACGGCTTGCCGTGCAGGCCCAGCCGGTTCGACACCTGCGAAACCTGCGCCGGGTCGGGACGGTGGAACAGGCGGTGGTCCACGCCGTGGTAGGCGACATCGATCTTGGTCGGATCGGCGTCCAGGACGCGCTCAAGCTCATCCCGCGTCGCCTTGGACGGCACGATGAGCCGGGCCGCGCGTTTGGCGGCGGTGCGGATCGCCGACTTGAAGAACATCGCGCCGACCGAGCTGTACAACTCGGGCTCGGTGAAGAAGGTGATGTCGTGGACGGTGACCACGGTCGGACGGCCCGGCCGCAGCGGCATCGAGTAGTAGGGGACGTGGATGACGTCGGCGTTCACCTGCTGGGCCACGACCGGCAGCCCGCTCTGCTCCCAGGCCAGCCGCGCGGAGCGGTGCGAGAGCGCCGTCGGGCCGGTGACCACGCGCGCGCCGGGGGCGAGCCGCCCGTAGCGTTCCTCATCGGCGCGCTGGCACACTACGGCCATGTCGGCGCCTGCCGCATCGAGCGCGCCGATGAGCCCGTCAACGTACCGGCCGAGCGCGCCACGGTCAGCTGGCACGTCGGTCGCATCAATTAGTACGCGAGGTGCCACGACCGCACTTGCTCCTCTCCTGGGCCACCCGGGCAGGCTGACAAATCAGAGCACGCGTCAACCGCACGGCCCCGGCACGCCTTCGTGGATGTCCCGTCAATTATGAAGCCTACGCCCTGCGCCGAGTCGTGGATGAGCACTTCCCCCCGGCCCGGCCGCGGGCCCGCCGCGGCGCCGGACCCGGACCCGGACACCCACAATGGCGCCGCCGTCGCCGCGGGCGCCGGTCAGCATGAGGGCACGGGCTTGCCGGCTTTGATGTCTTCCAGGTAGGTGACGGCCTGGGACAAGGTGCTTACCTTGATCAGCCGCAGGCCCGCGGGCACCGCGCCGGTGGTGTCCGAGCAGTTCGAGGCCGGGGTCAGGAAGTAAGTCGCACCCGCGTCGCGCGCGCCCACCATCTTCTGCTGGATGCCCCCGATCGCCTGCACCTGCCCGCTGGCGGTGATCTCCCCGGTGCCGGCGATGAACTTGCCGCCGGTCAGGTCGAGCGCGGTCAGCTTGTCGATGATGCCGAGCGCGAACATCATGCCGGCGCTGGGACCGCCGATGTCGCCCACGCTGATCGTCACCGTAAACGGGAACTTGTACTGCTCCTGGATCTCCACGCCCATCACGGAATGACCCCCGGATTCCCTGGTGCCGACCTGGACCTGCCGGGTCGCGCCGTCCCGGTCGATGGCCAGGGTCAGGGTGCTGCCCGCCGGGTGCGCGTAGATCAGCGAGGTCAGGCTCGACGGCCCGGTTACCGGCTTGCCGTCCACCGCGGTGATCACGTCGCCGGCCTTGAGCACGCCGTAAGCGGGATAGCCGGATACCGCCTGCACCACGGCCACTTCGGTGGAGTAGGGGATGTGCAGCTCGGTCAGCGCCGCCGCGGTGGCGGTCTGCTGCGAGCCGGTCATCTCCTGGGTGTCCTGCTGCTGGCTCTGCTTAGCCGTCTGGCCGGGAGGGAAAAGCTCCGACTCGGGCACGACCGCCTCATGGGGATTCAGCCAGGCCGCCAGCGCGGTGAAGATATTCAGGTTGTCGCCGGGGCCGCCCTCATAGCTCACCGTCACCATGTTTAGGTGACCGCTGGTGGGATGGGTCGCGTGCCCGGTGATCGTGATCAGGGGTTTTCCCGACACGCTGCCCAGCGTGTTCAGCGTCGGTCCCGGTCCGAGGATGACATAAGGCACTGGAATGAGCACGCTGACCGCGATCGCCGCGGCCGTGCCCACGGCGGCAATGAGCAGCGTCAGGGAACGTCGGGACATGGTGGGAAGACTCTACCTTCCGCTCGCCTAAGGAGTGCCGACCCATTCGCTCGCGCCGTCGGCGAACCGCTGGTGCTTCCAGATCGGCACCGACTCCTTCAGCTCGTCGATCAGCGCCCGGCACGCGTCGAAGGCCTCCGCCCGGTGCGGGCAGGACACGGCCGCGACCACGGCCAGGTCACCAATGGCCAGGTCACCACTGCGGTGCACGGCTGCGACACCGATGACGTCGAACTTCTCCGCGATCTCGGCGGCGACGCGGCGGAGCTCGTCCGCGGCGGACGGGTGCGCGCTGTACGACAGTCCGGTCACCTGCCGGTCGTGATCGCTGTCGCGGACGGCCCCGGCGAACAGCGCGATGCCCCCGGCCCTGGGGTCCGCGACCGCGGCCCGGACCTCGTCCAACGACAGCTCGGAGTCGCGCACGGCGATCAGGCGGACAACGTTCACCTGGCTAGGTTACCTGGCCAGGCGCGGCTGGTCATCGGCTGCCACCGGCGGTAAGACGTTGATCAGGAGTCTCACCGATACCTACGGTGGCGGGCGCGGCGGTGGCAGCGGCGGTTATCCGCGGTGGCGGCGGCGGGCGCGGCGGACGATGGCGGCCGTGCCGATGACGGCGACCGTGGCCCCCGCGGCCCCGGCAGCGGTGATCGTCGCCTCCTTGCGCGCGATGCGGCGCCCGGCCACGGCATGCCTGCCCTTGCGCTGATCGAGCAGGACGCGCAGCGCCGCCTCGTTGCCGAACGCCGGGCGCCAGCCGGCCTCGCGCAGCGCGGCGCAGTCCACCACCCACGGGTACAGCACGTAGCGCAAGTCCATCGCCGGCGCCGGGGCCAGGCCGACCTGGTGCAGCCGCTGCACGGTCCCGAGCGTCAGCTTGGCGGGCAGCTCGATGCTCTTCAGCCCGCTGATCCGCTCGACGTCGGTCTGCTCAAGCCAGCCGTCGCAGCCCACCGCGAACCCGCCGTCGATCCCGCCGCTTACCGCGAACTCAAGCGCGGAACTGAGGTCATCGACATGGCAGAACTGCCAGCGAGGCGCACAGCCCTTCACGGTCAGCAGCCTGGGGGCCTCAAAGTGCCTGGTCACCAGCGTGTCCACCGGACAAGGGTCGACGCCCACCAGGGCCGCGGGCCGCACCACGGTCACCGTCATACCGGGATTGGCACGCGGCGAGCGGCGGGCCAACTGCTCGACCTCGAGCAGGTCCCCGGCCACGCTGCTATCCACGTCCGCGGCGATGGGGGCCTGCTCGGACAGCGGGACCTGGTTCTCCGGACGGGCGCCGTAGACCATGGCGCTGGTCACCAGGATGACGCGCCCGACCCGGCCCGCCGCCGCGGCGGTGAGCACGGTCTGCGCGCCGCGGACGTTGAAGGCCCGGCGCCGCCGGGCATCTGAGTCCGGCGTCAGGTCAAAATCGGCGTGCACGACGACATCGACGCCGGTCAGGCGGCCCGCTAGCGCCGGGTCGCGTACATCGGCCACCCGCCACGTCACGCCCGCGAT
>PMOU01000345.1 GCA_003161205.1 Actinomycetota bacterium
CGCTCCACCGCCCCGGCGCGCTGGAGCAGGTAGTAGAGCCCCCGGCCCCGGTGCACGTCGTGATAGGCCAGGTCAAGCTGCGCCACCCGCGGCGCGGACAACGGCAGGTCATGCTTGGCCCGGTAGCGCTCGATCAGCTGGTACTTGGTGACCCAGTCGATCTCGCGGGCGATCAGGTCCAGGTTGCCGGTCTCGATCGCGCCGAGCGCCCGTTCCCACATCTGAAGGACCCGCGTGCTGACCGCGTCGGCGCCGTTCTTGTCGGTGAAGTCTTTCGCCCGGTTCAGGTATTCGTACTGGATGTCCAGGGCACTGAGCTCGCGTCCGTTCGCCAGCCTGACCCGGCTGCGGCCGGTCATGTCGTGACTAACCTCACGGATCGCCCGGATCGCGTTGTCCAGCGAGAGGTCCCGCATGATCGCGCCGGCCTCGATCATCCGCAGGACCAGGTCGGTCGACCCGACCTTGAGCAGCGTGGTGGTCTCGCTCATGTTGGAGTCGCCCACGATCACGTGCAGCCGGCGGAACCGCTCGGCGTCCGCGTGCGGCTCGTCCCTGGTGTTGATGATGGGGCGCGACCTGGTGGTGGCCGACGACACGCTCTCCCAGATGTGCTCGGCCCGCTGGCTCACGCAGTACACGGCGCCCCGCGGCGTCTGCAGGACCTTGCCCGCGCCGCAGATGATCTGGCGGGTGACCAGGAACGGGATGAGGATGTCGGCTAGCCTGCCGAACTCGCCGTGCCTGCCGACCAGGTAATTCTCGTGACAGCCGTAGGAGTTGCCCGCGGAGTCGGTGTTGTTCTTGAACAGGTAGATATCGCCGGCGATGCCTTCCTCGCGCAGCCGCCGGTCGGCGTCGACGAGGAGGCCCTCCAGGATCCGCTCGCCCGCCTTGTCGTGCGCCACGAGATCCAGCAGGTTGTCACACTCAGGCGTGGCGTACTCCGGGTGGCTGCCCACGTCAAGATAGAGCCGCGCCCCGTTCCTGAGGAAGACGTTGCTGCTACGACCCCATGACACCACGCGCCGGAAGAGATAGCGGGCGACCTCATCTGGCGAGAGGCGCCGCTGCCCGCGGAAGGTGCACGTAACGCCGTACTCGTTCTCGACTCCGTAAATTCGCCGGTCCACTCGCCAAGGCTACGTCCCGTCGCCCACTGACAACAGCATCGGGACGTGTCGGCCGCCGGCTGAGCCGCGCCGGGGCGCCGGATTCCTGTCCCCGCAAGCGCCCTGTACTGGCATAAGAGCACGACGAACCCGGACCGTCACCGATGCCCGACCTGAACCAGCAGGTTCTTTTCCCAGACGAACACGGTGTACGGGCCGACGTGATAGGTGCGGGCCGGCGGCCCGAAGGCGGCGAGCGCGGCCGGGTCCGGCTGCCAGTAGTTGAAAAAGCCGGACGCGCCGTCGGTGACCAGGAAGGTCGCCCGGTTCGATCCGGGGTCGTACCAGGAGTCTTTGGACTCCCACAGGTCGGGCTGCAGCATTCCCGGCAGCACCGCCCTGATCGTGACGGCGCCGTCGCTGCCGACGGTGACGACGCTGGACTCCCAGTACCCGCCGATGCCGCTGGTCAGGTGGTGGGCGGCGAGGAAGGTCCCCAGCTGCTCGTTGGCCGCGGGGACGGACGGCTGGGACGCGGCGTACCCGAGGCTGGCCGCATAGCCGGCGAGCGTGGCCAGCAGGACCGCCGCCAGCCACGTACGCGGCCCGCGCTCGCGGCCGCGCAGGCTGGCCGCCAGCGTCCGGCCCGCCAGGACCGCCCCGAACGGCAGGACGACCGCGAACTCCCTGGCGTTCAGGTCGGTCGCGTCGGCCAGCGTGCTCGGCACGTACACCACGACGTTGAGAACCATCGCGGCGAGCAGGATCTGGCTGATCATGTCGGGGCAGCTGAAGAAGTGCCGGGCCACCCGGAGCACGGCCCAGATGACGAGGGCCACCCCGGCCAGGTGCACCACGGCGAAGGCCAGCTCTACCGGCGGGCCCTGCGGTTTGGCGCCGAACAGCGCGAGCAGTCCCTCCGCGGTCACCCACGCATGCTTCGGCCACGTGTGCAGCGGCGCCAGCTGGTAGCCCACCGGGTGCAGGATGAACCCGCCGCCGGCCCTCAGCAGCCGGCTGATCACCGAGGCCAGGCCCTCGGCGAGGACCGCCGCGGCGATCAGGGAGACCTCGAACCACTGGGCCGTCAGGTCGTCAAGCTGCCACCCGGCGGACNNCATCCCGCGGATGACGCGGACGGCGCACACCGCCGCCAGCGGGATGATTCCCACCACGAGCACGAGAGGGTCGGCGATCAGCACCCACGTCAGCAGCAGTCCGACCACGACCGGCACCGGCCAGCGCGGCTTGCACCGATCGAGCACGATCCAGGTCGCCATGAGCGGGACGGCCGTGCCGATATGCCCGACGGACAGGAGCAGGACGAAGACGGCCACGCCGAGCTGGGGCGCGAACATGATGCCGGTGGTCAGGAGCACCCGCGGCCACGCCTGCGGGCCGGGCACCGTGCCCCGGGCCAGCAGCGCGGCGAACACCACCACGAGCGTGTAGGTCATCGCCGCCGCGACGTGCGCGGTGTCCGTATGCAGGCCGATGANNTGCCGTGCAGCATGTCCCACGCCATCAGCAGGATGTTCGCCTCATCGGAGTTCTCCGGATAGGTCCGGGACACCTGCAGGTAAGCAACGAAAAGCAGCGCCACGGCCAGCACGCCCGCCACCGAGGCGAGCACGCGACGGCGGATGGCCGCCGGGCCGGAACCTGCTGGCGCGGATCCGGCCCGGTCCGGCTCTGGCGGGACGGGGGAAGGCGGCGCGGAGAGCCGCTCCGGAGTCCCCCTTCTCGGCACGGCAGCCACCACGTCCTTCTAGCTAGGTCTGGCCTGGTCTGGTCTGGTCTGGGGTCGGTCGCGACGCCGCAGATGGTCACGCCCCGTCTGCGAATCGTATTTCGCCGACGCCAGTCACAGCGTAGGTNNAGTCTCTCCGGCAGCGCGGACCGGCGCTTGGGGGCAGACTGAACCGGCCTTTCGTGCCGGGAGTCATCGCTTTCCTGGCCTGGCTTGGTTTCGTCCTGGCCCGGCGGCAAGTCTGGGGCAAAGGCCATCTCAGCTACTTCATCATGGCCGGGCACATCTACACGATCCGCGCCCAGCTCCCGCACGGCTTGCGGCTTGTCCCTAACGCGGGCTATGACGGGCAGTTCTACTACCGGCTCGCACTTGACCCGGTCAACTGGAACGCGACCGCGTTCGGCATCACCATGGACCAGTCCTACCGGTACGTCCGCATCGGGTACCCGCTGGTGGCCTGGCTGCTGTCCCTGGGCCAGCATCAGCTCGTGCCCGCTGCCCTGGTGGGGATCAACCTGCTCGCGGTGGCGGGTATAGCCGTCCTGGGCGGCATGTTCGCCCGCGAGTCCGGCCGCCACGCCCTGTGGGGGCTCGCCTTCGCCGCCTACTTCGGCC
Organism: Actinomycetota bacterium; assembly: GCA_003161205.1. The sequence goes on from PMOU01000345.1 coordinate 3,481, forward strand.
TGGTCATCAGCGTCGGGCGGGACACCGGTGAGCCGCTGGCCGAAGCCTGCATGCTCGGCGGTCTGCTCGCCTACCGCCGGGGCAGGTACCTGCTCACCACTGGCCTGTTCGCCTTCGGCGCGATCACCAGGGAAACCATCCTGATCGCCCCCGCGGCCATCGCCGTCATCCGGCTGATCGCGATGGCCCGCCGCCGGACCAGACCCGGCCTGGCCGACTTGACCTGGGTGGTTCCCGCCGCTTTGTACGGCCTGCTGCAAGTCCTCGTGGGCGTCCTGGTCAAGGGCGATTTCCCGCTGGTCGCGAACGGCAGCCGCAACCTCGCCGTGCCGTTCACGGCTCTCTTCGACGCGCTGGGGTACGACTTCACGCACATAACCAACAGCCACCTCGGCCAGATCGACATCGACCTGCTCGAGTACGCCACCGTGTTCGTGTTCATCCTGGCCGGGCTGGCCGTGCTCTGGATCACCAGCGCGCCGGCCCACGAGCGGCTGGCCTTCGTGCTCTTCTTCCTCCAGCTCGGCCTGCTGTCCGGGCAGATCTGGACCAGCACATTCGGCGACGGGCGCTCACTGATCGAGCCGTACCTGATGGCTCTGGTGCTCCTGCTCGCCACGCCGCGGCGATACCTTTCCTGGCGCTACCTCGGCCCGATCGTGGCGGTGGCGGTGCCGGCGCTGGTGGTGGTGGCCAGGCGCCGGATCCTGTACATGTGACGCTGCGCGCCCTGGCGCCCGGGAAGCCGGGCCTGTTCAGCTGGCTCGCGTTCAGCTNNGCTCGCGGCGGGGCCAGCTTGGTCAGCAGGTTCGTGTTCCAGATCATGATGGTGTAACCGTCGGCGTGATAGAGCCGCTGGGGGCGGCCGAAGGTCAGCTCCGCGGAGATCTGCATACCGGGCAGCGCAGCGGGTCCGTCCGCCACCACGAAGTTCGCGTAGCGCAGCGCCGGGTCATAGTTCGCGTCGTCGGTCTCCCACTGGTACGGCGTGAGCCGGTCGGTGCCATTCTGCGTCACCGCGCTGACGGTGACCTGGCCGTGGCTGTCCACGGTCGTGCTGTTGGCCTGCCAGTAGGTGGCCAGCCCGTCCGTGAGCCGGTGCGCCAGCAGCCAGCTGGCCAGGGGCTCGTTTTCGGCCGGTACCGAAGCGTGCGCGGCACCGTATCCGAGCGTGGCGAGGCAGCCGGCCGTCAGCACGGCCAGGACGGGCACGAACCAGCCTCCGGCCACCCGGATCCAGGCCGGTACCCGGTCACCCAGGATGCGGCCGGCGAGCACGGCGCCCAGCGGCAGCACCGCGGCCATCTCACGCGCGCCGAGCAGGTTCTGCGCGTGCGTGCTGATCATGTAGGCGGCGAGGTTAACGACGACGGCCAGCGCGAATACGGGAACGATCAGCTCACCGGGGCGGAAGAAGCGGACGGCGGCCACGCCCAGGGCCCACGCCACCGCGGCCGCTCCGACGAGGTGCAGCGCCACGAAGATGACCTCGAGGGACGATTCCGTGCCGAAAAAACTCGTATTGAAGATGTTCGCGCCGAAGAGCTCGAGGAAAGCCTGCAACGTCACCCACGCGCCATGCGGCAGCTGGCTGAGATCCGCGTCCGTCCCGACATGCCATTCCCGGTATCCGCCGACCGCCGCCAGGACCCGCGGCGCGAAGGAGCCGAGCACCCCGGCCACCGCGGCCGCTCCGGCCAGGGCAAGCTCGTACCATCTCGGCGCCGGACGTTCGCCGCCTCGGATCATCCCTGGGCAGGCGCGCCAGGCGCACACCAGGACCAGGGGCACGATGCCGGTCAGCAAGATGACCGAATCGGCCACCATCGTCCAGCCGAACGCCAGGCCGGCCAGCACCGGCACGAACCAGCGTGGCCGTGACCGGTCAATCAGCAGCCAGATCACCAGCAGCGGCACCGCCGTTCCGGTGTGGTCCGGCGAAAGCAGCAGGATCGAGGTCGCGCTGAGCTGCGGCGCCAGCATGAGACCCCCGGCGACCAGGGCGCGGGCCAGCCCGGCCGGGCCCTGAGCGCGTCCCCTGGCGAGCAGGGCGGCCAGCAGCACGAGCAGCGTGTAGGTCATGGCCGCGCCCACGTGCACCACGAAGGGCCCGAGCCCGAGCAGCGCCTCGATCAGCATGTACTGCGGCAGTTCGGTGGTGTAGAAGGAGACGTCCGACACCCACCAGTTGTGCAGCAGCAGGTTCCCGTGCAGCATGGCCCACGCCTGCAGCACGTTCCCGCCGCCGTCGGAGGACAACGGCGCCGCCTGGGACTGGCGCCAGTAGCAGAAGAAAAGGACCGCGGCCACGCCCGCGATCACGCCCGCCCGTTTCGCCCGTTTCGCCCAGGGCGATCCGGCCGGGGCGGCGGCCAGTGCGGGGACCTGCTGCTCGCGCCCGCCGACAGTCATCCGCGGCTCGTGTTGACGGTGTTCATGACGACGG
>PMOU01000301.1:0-150 GCA_003161205.1 Actinomycetota bacterium
CGTTGTTGGCGACGTAGACGGTGCCCGTCACCGGGTTGACCGCGACCCCGACCGGGGTGCTGCCGACGGTGATGGTATCGGTGACCGTGCCGGTCCGCCCGTTGATCACCGACACGGTGTCGCTGATGTTGTTGGTGACGTAGACGGTGC
>PMOU01000301.1:232-7223 GCA_003161205.1 Actinomycetota bacterium
GTCGGTCCGCCCGCTGATCACCGCGACGGCATTGCTGATGTTGCTGTCGACGTAGACGGTGTCGGTCACCGGGTTGACCGCGACCGCCTGTGCGCTGGTGCCGACCGAGATGGTGGCGGTGACCGTGTCGGTCCGCCCGCTGATCACCGACACGGTGCCCGCGGAGTTGTTGGTGACGTAGACGGTGCCGGTCACCGGGTTGACCGCGACAAACTCTGGCCCGGTGCCGACGGTGATGGTGGCGGTGACCGTGCCGGTCCGCCCGTTGATGACCGACACCGTATTGCTGTTGTCGTTGGTGACGTAGACGGTGCCGGTCACCGGGTTGACCGCGACCCCGGTCGGGAAGTCGCCGACGTCGATGATCCCGGTTACCGTGTCGGTCCGCCCGTTGATCACCGACACGGTATTGCTGAAGGAGTTGGCGACGTAGACGGTGCCGGTCACCGGGTTGACCGCGACCCCGAACGGGCCGCTGCCGACGGTGATGGTGGCGGTGACGGCCGGTGCTTCCGGGGCGGCCGAGGCGGCCGTCGGCGCGGCCAGGGCCAGGGCCAGGGCGCCGATCGCAACGGCCGCAGCCCGTAGGCCGCGTGGGTGGCGCCGGGCAGCGGACAGGTATACACCCAACGTGGTCATGCTGGTCCCCCTCTGCGGCGCCGGTCATCGCACCGCGTGCCGACGGAGTTTCCCGTTCGGTTGATCGCTAGATCCCTGTCGCTTCTATCGGAGAGTATCAGTTTAACTACTTAGAGTGACACNNTGATGACGCTGGGACTATTCGTGCAGGAGCGAACCGTGGGAGGGGCTAGGCGGGTCGGTGGTCCCCCGGGTACGTAAGAACCAGCTCTGTCGGCCACCGACCCCTGGTGGCCGGGCTCCAGCACCCCGGCAGAGGGCCGGGTCGCGGTGAACTAGTAAGGCTAGACTTACGATATGAGCCGGGATCCCGATGCCGAGCAGGTCGCTGCGGCGCTCCGAGTGAGCATCGGGCTGCTGGTGCGGCGGCTGCGGCAGGTGCGGGGCGACGGCGAGCTCACCTTGCCGGAGAGCTCGGCGCTAGTGCGCCTGGACCGGGCCGGCCCGACCACGTCGGGCACGCTGGCCAAGCTGGAGCAGATCAGTCCGCAGTCGATGGGAGCGACGCTGGGGGCGCTGGAGGCGCGCGGGCTGGTCGAGCGGCGTCCCGACCCGCAGGACGGCAGGCGGGCCGTGCTTTCGGTGACCGAAGCCGGCCGTGACGTGCTCCAGGACAAGCGGAACGCACGCACCGGCCAGCTGGCGCAGGCTCTCTCGGCCGGGTTCACCCCGGCCGAGCTCCGGCAGCTGATCGCGGCCGCGCCGCTGCTCGAGCGCCTGGCGCAGAGCATCTGATGGCTGAGCGGCTGCTGGCTGAGCATCTGATGGCAGGGCAGTTGATGCGCGCGGGCGGACCGGACCGGAGGGGGGCTTGATGGCCAGCGGGCAATCCGCGGCAACGGACGACCGCTACAAGTGGATCGCCCTGGCGAACACCACGGCCTCCATGTTCATGGCCACACTGGACGGATCCATCGTTATTATCGCGCTGCCTGCCATCTTCCGCGGCATCCACCTGGATCCGCTGGGGTCGGGCAACATCAGCTACCTGCTGTGGATGATCATGGGCTACCGGCTCGTCCAGGCGGTGCTGGTGGTGACCGTCGGCCGCCTGGGTGACATGTTCGGCCGGGTCAAGATCTACAACGCGGGCTTCGTGGTCTTCACCTTCGCCTCGATCCTGCTGTCGTTCGACCCGTTCGAGGGCGGCCACGGTGCGCTGTGGCTGATCGGCTGGCGGGTGCTCCAGGCCGTCGGCGGATCGATGCTCATGGCCAATTCGGCCGCGATCCTGACCGATGCGTTCCCTGCCGACCAGCGCGGCTTCGCGCTGGGCACCAATCAGATCGCCGGCCTGGCCGGCCAGTTCGTCGGACTGGTCGCGGGCGGGTTGCTGGCGGCGCTGGATTGGCGGGCGGTGTTCTGGATCAACGTGCCCGTCGGGGTGTACGGGACGTGGTGGTCCTACCGCAAGCTGCGGGACAACGGCGAGCGGCACCCCGGCCGGATCGACTGGTGGGGCAACGTCACGTTCGCCGTCGGCCTGGGCGCGGTCCTGATCGCGGCGACCTACGGAATCCAGCCGTACGGCGGCCACACGATGGGCTGGACGAATCCCTGGGTCGTCACCGGGCTGGCCGGCGGCATCGCCCTGCTGGTGGTGTTCGGCATCATCGAGACCAGGATCGCCGAGCCGATGTTCCAGCTCAGCTTGTTCCGCATCCGGGCCTTCACGGCCGGCAGCCTCGCGGGCCTGGCCACCGCTATCGCCCGGGGCGGGCTGCAGTTCATGCTCATTATCTGGCTGCAGGGCATCTGGCTGCCGCTGCACGGGTACAACTTCAGCGACACGCCGCTGTGGGCCGGCATCTTCCTGCTGCCGCTGACCGCCGGGTTCCTGGTTTCGGGGCCGGTGTCGGGGACGCTGTCCGACCGGTTCGGCTCCCGGGGCATCGCCACGTCCGGCATGGCCGTGTTCGGCGGCAGCTTCATCGGCCTGATGCTGCTGCCCGTCAGCTTTCCCTACTGGGCCTTCGCCCTGCTCATAGCGGCCAACGGGATCGGCAGCGGCATGTTCGCCTCGCCCAACTCCTCCTCCATCATGGGCAGCGTCCCGGCCCGGCAGCGCGGCGTGGCCTCGGGCATGCGATCGACGTTCCAGAACTCAGGCACGGCCGTGTCGATCGCGGTGTTCTTCTCGCTCATGATCACCGGACTAGCCAGCAGCCTGCCGAAGACGCTGACCAGCGGCCTGCAGCACCAGGGCGTGCCAGCTTCCGTCGCGCACCAGATCGGCTCCCTGCCGCCGGTGTCGTCGCTGTTCGCGGCGGTTCTCGGCGTGAATCCGGTGCAGCATCTGCTGACCGCCAGCGGCGTGCTGTCCTCGCTCCCGGCCGCGAGTCAGCGGATTCTCACCGGCCGGGAGTTCTTCCCGAACCTGATTTCCGGCCCCTTCCACCACGGCCTGGTGATCGTGTTCGCCGTCTCCGCCGTCCTGGCGGCGCTGGCCGGCCTAGCCTCTCTGCTGCGCGGCGGACGCCCGGCGGCCACGGCCGCACTACCCGTGAATTCCGGTCCGCACGAAGCAGCGCCACGGAAGGAACCCGATGACGCTGACCGGGATCGACGCGAAGCCCGCCCTCGTCGTGATCGACCCGCAGAGGGGAATCGCCGCCGCCATCCCGGCGGCGCATCGCGTCGATGAGATCGTCGACCGGGCGGCCGACCTGGCCGCCGCGTTCGGTTGTCAAGGCCTACCGGTAGTGCCGGTCACCATGGCGGGCTAGACCCCGCCAGGTGGGGCGCCCCGCACACCTCTCCCGCAACATCTGTCCCATGCAAAAGCGCCCCTCAGCATCTCCCATGGGATCAAGATTCTATGGATGCGGCACCCTACACAATCTTTTGCGCAGTATGTGACATTCATGCACTGACTGAGCGGTTCAGGCGCATATGAACTGAGAAAGCTGGGTTAGGAGGGAGCAAAGAGAAGGGTGATGGCACTCCGGCATCGGCCACCCCGGCCGGCAGCCATCCCGGCCGGCAGCCACCCCGGCCGGCAGCCCTGCCATCGGTCAGCGGATCAGCGCCCGGTCCAGACCGGCTTCCGCTTGTCCCGGAAGGCGGCGGGCCCCTCTTGCGCGTCGGCGGACATGTAGACCGGCGCCCAGATCCGCTCGGCCTCGTCGAACAGATCGGGCCGGGACAAGTACGCGGTTCGCTTGGCCGCCAGGACAGAAAGCGGGGCGTTGGCGGCGATCCGCTCGGCCAGGGACTGCGTCGCGGATCGCAGCTCCGCGAGCGGCACGACCTCGTTGACCAGCCCGATCTCATGCGCCCGCGGCGCCGTGATCGGGTCGCCGGTGAGCAGTATCTGCAGCGCTATCCGGGGCGGGATGAGCCAGGACAGCGGCGCGGCCCACGGGGCGCCGCGGCCTACCTTGATCTCGCTGATCCCGAACGTCGCGTGGTCCGCGGCGATGCACAGGTCGCAGCACTGGGCGAGCAGGAAACCGCCGGCCAGGGCAACGCCGTTCACCGCCGCGATGGTCGGCTTGGGTACGTCGATGTTGCGGCCGAACTGAGGGGCGAAGTCCGGCGGCGGCACGGTCAGCGCGTCGGCGGCCATCTCCTTCAGGTCACCGCCTGCGCAGAATGCCTTGTCCCCGGCGCCGGTGACCACCAGCACCTTGGCGGTGTCATCGTCGTTGAAGCGCCGGGTGCCGGCGAACAGGCCTTCCCGGGCGGCTGCGTTCAGTGCGTTGCGAGCCTCGGGTCGCTCTATGGTGAGCCAGGCGACGCCGTTCTCCACCCGGTAGCTGACCGCGTCTGTCATCGCGTCACTCCCCTGCGGAACAGCATGCTTCACAACAGCGAGCTGGGCTCGTATATTAACACATTAGTGAACCGTCAATCACTAATGCCGCTACGCTAACGGAGGCGCCGTGGACCTCGACGTGACGAGCCTGCATCACCGGCGCGCGGTGCACCGGTGGGAGCGGATGAGCGTCGGTGACCTGATCGAGCGGGTGACCTGGAGCCGGCCGGACAAGCAGGCCATCGTCGGCCGGCCGGACGCCTACGCGGACGACCGGTTCTCGGCGCTGACCTACCGGCAGGCCGACGAGGCCGCGAACCAGGTGGCGCACGCGCTGGCGGCGGAAGGCCTGGAACGCGGCGATGTGGTGCTGCTGTTCTGCGAGAACTCGGTCGAGGCCTACCTGGCCAAGATCGGCATCGCCAAGGCGGGCCTGGTCGCCGCGCCGCTGAACCCGATGATGGCGCCGGACCTGGTGGCCGCCATGATCGACCTGGTCAAGCCGAAGCTGGCCATCGTGGACGCCGAGCTGTGGCCCAAGGCCGAGCAGCCGTTCGCGGAAAAAGGCCTCAGGCCCGGGGTCACCATCACCGTAGGCGGGCCGCCGGCGCCGGACAGCGTCTCGTTCACCGAGTTCATCGCCGGCCAGCCCGCACAAGAGCCGGACGTCGAGATCCACGCCGACGACATCTGGGAGATCCTGTTCACCTCGGGCACCACCGCGCTGCCGAAGGGCGTGATGATCTCGCATGCGTACAGCTATACGGCCGCATTCGGGTTCGCCCTCTCACTGACCCGCGGGCTGAAGCTGGAGTCCGACCTGAAGGTCGGCACCTACCTGCCGATGATCTATCACGTGGGCGATCAGATATTCTCCTACTCCGTTTTCCTGTGCGGTGGCACGCTGGTGCTCGGCCGGCGCCCCGATCCCGGGCACATCGCCGAGATGATCGCCGAGGACCAGGTGACCGCGCTGTGGGCCGGGTCGCCGGCCATGGTACGGGCCGTAGACGCGGTGCTGACCGCGCGGCCGGAGCTGGACGCGCACAGCCTGACCGTCATCGTTTACGGCTGGGCCGCGCTGCCCCCGGCCACGCTGGCTTCGATGAAGCGGCACTGCGGCGAGGACCTGTGCGCGTTCGAGATCTTCGGCCAGACCGAGTCGATCTCCTGCCACCGGTTCTGGCCCGATGAATGGCCGGAGCTCTACGCGGCGACGTCGCCGCAGGACAACTACGTCGGCGTGCCGAGCCCCATCCTGGCTTCGACGGTACTGGACCCCGATGGCGCNNGTACGACGAGGATGGCCTGCGGATCATGGTCGACCGCTACAAGGACATCGTCAAGACCGGCGGGGAGAACGTGTCCAGCCTGCGGGTGGAGGCCGTGCTCGCCCAGCACCCGGATGTGGTCAAGGCGGCGGTCATCGGGCTGCCGCACCCCCGCTGGAGCGAGGCGGTGACCGCGGTGGTGGTGCTCCGCGACGGAGCCACCGCCAGCGAGGACGACCTGATCAAGCACTGCCGGGCGCACCTGGCGGGCTACGAGACGCCCAAGTCGGTGGTGTTCGCGGCCGACCTGCCCGAGACCGTAGGCGGCAAGGTGCTCAAGTACCGGCTGCGGGCCGAGCACACCGGTCACTACGCCACCGCCGGCCCCTGACCCAGCCGCAAACCAGCCGCCGCCGATCGCCGCCGATCGCCCGTGATCTCCCGCGAGCGGTGCCCCGGCCCAAGGGCGCCGGGCGCGCCGCGAAACAATGGTGCCTTACGTCGTGCCGAACTTTCCCGGAGGAAGCCCATGCGGATCTCGATCAAAGCATCGCACCTGCCGCCGCGCATCGCCGCGGGCGCGTTCATCCTCAACTCTGGCGTGGGCAAGTGGTCCGCCGATGAAGAGACCGCGGCCCAGCTCCACGGGTTCGCCAGCGGCGCCTACCCGTTCCTGAGCAAGCTCAAGCCCAAGGATTTCGTCCGGCTCCTGGCGGCGTCCGAGATCGCGCTCGGCGCGGCGCTGCTGGTGCCCGTCATCCCGTCCGCTGTTGTCGGCGCGGGCCTGACGGCGTTCTCCGGCGGGCTGCTCGGCCTGTACGCCCGGACGCCCGGCATGCGCAAGGACGGCACCCCCTTCCCGACGCAGCAAGGCATCGCGATAGCCAAGGACGTGTGGATGCTGGGCATCGGCCTCGGCCTGGTCATCGACGACCTCACCGACTAGCAATACAAAAAACCATTAAGCCGAACGGGCCGTGCTACCAGCCCCCGCTCACTGGAAGATCGAGCAAGGTGATGCGATGAGCGAGCTGAAGACCGAGGCCGAGCCAGCCGAGGTAGGCCTGGATCCGGACCGGCTGCAGCGGATCGGCCGTCACTTCGCCCGCTATGTCGACGACGGCAGGTTGCCCGGCTGGCTGATCACGGTCAGCAGGCACGGCCGCCTGGCCTACGTGTCGGCCTACGGTTCCCGCGACCTTGAGGCCGGGTCGCCGGCCACCACGGACACGGTGTGGCGGATCTACTCGATGACCAAGCCCATCACCTCGGTGGCGGCGATGATGCTGTACGAGGAGGGCGGCTTTCAGCTCACCGACCCGGT
>PMOU01000130.1 GCA_003161205.1 Actinomycetota bacterium
CCGATCGGCCAGCGCATCAGCACATGCGGCGCGTCTGCCACGGTTAGCCGTCGCACCGACTGCCAGCCCAGCCGGGCGAACAACGGCTCGTTGCGGACCTGGACCGTCGCGTCGAAGCGCAGGGCTCCCTCGGCTTCCGCTCGCGCGCAGGCGGCCCGCACCAGCGCGGAACCCACGCCGCTCATCCCGCGGGCGGCCGGATGAACCGCCAGCCTGCTCCCGGCCCACCAGCCCAGGTCCGGGCCGTGGGGGGGGGGGNNCCGAGCCGGACCCCGCCGACCACGGCGCCGCTGCCCGTGTCCCTGGCCAGCAGGACGACCGTACGCGGGTCGTCGTCGCGGGCGTCATGGTCGCCGCCGCTGAACAGGCCCTGCTCCCGCACGAACACCTCGGTGCGCAGCGCCCGGTAACTGGCCAGCGCGGACTGGTCCCCGGCCTGCTCGATGAAGATCCTGGGCTGGCGCTCGATGCTGCTGCGATCCCCGAGCAGGACCAGCACGTCGGCCTCTGCGCGTACTGGCGCCACCCCGGCCAACTTCCTCACCCGCCCGCGGCCTGCAGGACGCTGCAGCCGCCGCAGGCGGCGCAGCCNNCGCCTCCCGCAGCAGGCTGGCCACTGCCTCGGTGACGTAGCGCAGCAGTGCCGCAGGCGGCGGTGGCACTCCGTCCCGCCTGGCCAGGGTGCCCAGCAGCGGCCGGAACGGCACGACGAACGGATAGACCCCGCGGCGGATCAGGTCCGCGGCACCTGCGATCAGCTCGTCCGGATCTTCTCCGAGTCCGACCAGCAGGTAGGTGGAAACACGGTTGGCGCCGAAGACCCGTACCGCCTCGTCCCAGGCGGCGCAGTAGCTCGCGAGCGGCACGCTCCCCTTGCCGGGCATCCAGCGTCGCCTGACCTCATCATCGAGTGACTCGATGTGGATGCCGATCGCGGTCGCGCCGGCTTGCCGCAGCACGGTGAGCACGGACAAGTCTGCCGGCGGCTCGCACTGCACCTGGATCGGCAGCCCGGGCACCGCCGCCGTCACCGCCCGGACGCACCGCGCCAGGTAGCGGGCGCCCCGGTCGGGCCCGGGCGTGGTGCCGGTCGTCATTATCATCTGACGCACCCCATCAAGCCTGACCGCCGCCTCCGCGACCTCGGCGAGCTGCGCCGGGGTCTTGGAGATGACGGTCGAGCCCGACCGCAGCGACTCCTCGATCGCGCAGAACCGGCACCGGTTCTGTTCGGCGTACCTGACGCACGTCTGCACGACGGTCGTCGCCAGCACGTCGGCGCCGTGCAGCCGCGCGATCTTCTCGTACGGCACGCCAGTGGCGGTCACGAGGTCATAGAAGGCCGGACGCCGGACGGGCTCGATGCTCAGCCCGGTGTCGGCGCCGCCCGCCAGGAGCCTGCCGTCCCGCACCGCATACGGGCTGCGCGGATTGAGCGGCAATGCGGCGTTGGCCCCGTTGACCAGCACGTGGCCATCGTCGCTCGGCCCGGCCCCGCCCCGGCGCTGGACCGGCGCGTCCAGCGCGATCCCGTGCAGCGCCACATCGGCCAGCAGTGCCGCGGGAGAGTCGGACGCCGGGGACTGGGCCGCTGGAGACTGGGGGGGTGCGTGGCCGTCTGGTGTCATGGTGACCGTCCGCATCCCGGACCCCCTTAGAAGTTGTACGTGGAGTTGATGATCGCGCCCTTGCGGGCGTAGTGGATCAGCGCGTCCTGCACGTCAAGCGGGTGTGTCGGGATGACCCCTTCGATGAGGTCCTCTTCCCGCGCACCGTGCAGTGACAGGCCGAACCGGCAGCAGTACACCTTGCCGCCCTCGGCGATGAAGGTCGCGAGCTGCTGGTTGATGTTGTGCTCGCCGGGGAAGGCCGAGTTGCCCGTGGTCGGGAACCCGCGGGTGGCCAGGCAGTTCAGCGAGCCCGGGCCGTAAAAGTAGATCGCCGTCTCGAAGCCCTTCCGCAGCGCGCGGGTCGCCTGCAGGACCGCGACGAAACTCACCGACGACTCGTGCGCAATGCCGTGCACAAGGGTGAAGTAGGTTTCGCCGTTCTCGGCCCGGTAATCGGGAAACACCTTGGTGCCGCCGTAGATCGTCGAGCCTTCCGGCAGCGACGGGTGCTGGATCTCCTCCATGCTCTGCTTTTCCAGGTCCGTCAGCTCGCTCATCTCAGGTCCTTCCTTTCATGGGTGGTGGAACTGCTGCCATTCGTTGCCATTTGCCGGGCTGGCGGCCTGCGCCGTCAGCCGTAGAGTTTCTCGAAGTTGCCCCGGAACATCAGCCGGGCCAGCTCGCCGTCGCCGGCCGCGGCCGTTAGCCTGGCCAGCTCGCCGGGAAAGTCGCCCCATGGCTCGTCGCTGGCGAACAGCACCCGGTCATGACCGGTGCCGCGCCGCTCGATCTCCTGCGCCAGCCACCGCGGCGCGAAGCCGATCGCCCAGGAAAGGTCGGTGTAGACCCGCTTGCCCGCCTCGATCCAGTCGAAGAACCGGGATCCCGCCAGCTTGATGTGGCCGCTCATGCCGCCGCCGAAATGCACCAGGTGCACCGGGACCTCGTCGGCGTACCAGTCGACCAGGTGACCGGTCTCATCGATATCGGACGCCGCGCCGGGCGAGGTGTGCACGTGGACCACCAGTCCGTGCCGCCGGGCCGTGGCGAAGATCTCGTCGAGCGCCGGACGGCACGCCGGATCAGACGGCCGTCCGCCCAGCAGGAAGCTGAGCTTGAGTACCCGCACCCCCGCCTCGGCGGCCAGCGCCAGCGCGCTCTCGGTCCGGTCGGCGTCCTCTGGTCTCGGCGAGACCCACAGCCCGCACCGGATCCGGTCGTCGGCGGCCGCGGCCTGCAGGCACAGCTCGTTGAATGAGAACGCGATGGCCGGGTCGGGCACACCGTAGTTCGGCAGCACGATGGCGCGCTCGGCGCCGTCGGCGTCCAGGTTGGCGATGAGCTGGGAGACGGTGCCGGGGGCCCGGATGTCGGGGCGGACGGCGGGCCCGGCGTAGAACGGGAACTCCGGCATCACCCCCAGGTGCCGGTGCGCGTCGAAGACCAGCCGGTCAGCCATGGCCGCACCGCCGGATGAGCGGACGCCGGGTCACAGGCCGCGTTCTCTTCATGCCATCCTCGCTTCCGCTGGGGCCTCAGCCCGCGCCGACACCTCACCGCCACCAGCCGGCGCCTCAGCCCGGCCACCAGCCGCGCTGCTCTGAAGTCCGGCGCAGCAGCCTGGTTGGACGGCGCCCCGGATGTGCTCGGCGAGGTGCCGGGCGTCGCGGGCAACGCCGGAGAACCGCCCCGACCCCCAGGTGTACTGCCAGGGCAGTCCGAGCACGAACAGCCCCGGGCAGCTGGTCACGCCGCGGGTGTGCACGGGGTAGCCGCGGCCGTTGAAGACCGGGATGTCGACCCAGCGGTATTCGCCGCGGAATCCGGTGGCCCAGACCACAGCGGTGATCCCGCTGGCCGCCAGGTCGAGCTCTTGCGGTTCGTCCGACGGCTGCCAGACTGGCGGCCGTCGGGTTTCGGTCGGCGCGGCCAGGCTGCGGTCGGCAATGTAGGCGTCAATTGAGTCCTTGATGCTTTCCGAGACCGCGTCCGCTTGGTCCAGGCTGCGGGCGAGGTCGTCGGCGAACCGGGCCGTGCCCGCGTCAACCGCGGCCAGCCGCCCGTACAGCGCCATCCCCTCGCGGGCAAAGACCCGCAGGTCGAGGTCATGGCCGCCGTCCCGGCCGGTGACGTAGTGATTCGCCCGCAGCCGAAGGGCATCGGCGTCCTCGAACTGGTCAACCCCCCGGTCGTAGTGGCCCATCTCGTCCAGCCAGGCCACCACGTCGCGCCCGCGGTAGCGGCGGGCGACGCGCGGTGCGCTGCCGGCAGACAGGTGCACCTGACGGCCGGCCAGGTGCAGATCCTCGGCGATCTGGCAGCCGGACTGGCCGGTGCCCACCACAAGGACGCCGCCATCCGGCAGCATGTCCGGACTGCGGTACTGCGAGGAGTGCAGGGAGAGCACGCCCGCGGGCAGCCGCTCGGACATCCGGGGCATCGCGGGAGCGTGATACGCGCCCGTCGCCAGTACGACCTGCCCAGCGGTGAAGTCGCCATCGCTGGTGGCCACCTCGAAGACGCCATTAGCGCATCGCCGCAGCCCGGTCACCTCAGTGTCTTGCCGCAACGGCGGCCCGAACGAAGCGGCGTAGCCCTCGATATAGGCGACGATTTCGTCCTTGGCCATGAAACCGTCGGGATCACGTCCCTGGTACGGATAGCCGGGCAGCTGGCACTGCCAGTTCGGTGTGACCAGGCAGAACGAGTCCCAGCGGCGTTCGCGCCATTCGTGGCCGATGCGGTGACGCTCGAGAACAAGGTGATCGATGCCATCTTCACCCAGGCAGTAGCTCATGGCCAGGCCCGCCTGCCCGGCTCCGATGACGACGGCCGGATAATGCGCGCTGCCGACCTGCCGCGGCGGCCCGGACCGGGGCAGCTGAGTGGTACCGGAAGTGCTCATGGGACAAGTCCAGACCCATCCGATTACCGCTCGATGTCATCCGGACTAAGGTTATGTTTCCCGATACCCCTCGGAATAAGGCTCTATTTCGCGGCCCAGATCCGGCGCTGATAGAACACCAGGTAGCGGGCGCATGTCGTTGGCCGCGGTCCGGTCCGGCCATAGCCGGGCAATGGAGGCATGTCATCCTTCCGGTCGTCGTGGGCGGCGTAGGTTGTGCTCATGACGCCCGTGCAGTCGATGGTCGCCGTGACCTATGTCAGGGACATCGATATCTCGCGCGCCTTTTACGAACTGCTCGGTTTCCGCGAGCAGTCAGCCGGCCGCGCCGCCACCTCAGCCTGGTCCTACCTGCAGCAAAACGGCCTGTCGGTCTTGCTGGCTTCAACCCAGCCACCGCTGGAGATCCCGCCGCTGCCGCTACTGTTCTACTTCTTCTGCGACGACCTCGATGCCGTCCTCGCCGCGTTCGGCACGGCCGGGGTGGAGGTGACCCGTACCGGTCATCCGCCGCACGCGCTAGGAGGCGAGGTCAAGGTCGTGGACCCTGATGGCAACACGGTCCTGGTGGGTCAGCCGGAACGGTCGGCGTCAACGGCGCCGGTCGGCGATGACGACGCCGCGGCCCGGTTTTCCTTGCTCAGGGAGGCGGCCGCCGTGGTATCGGCGCAAGGCGGGACCACGCTCGGCTGCCAGGTCCCTGCTTCGGGCGCGAAGCCGTGCCCGGACCGAGCTGAGGTGAAGCTCGCCGATTCCGCCGGGGATGTGGCGTGGGCGTGCCTCGCCCATGCCGAGGAAATCCTCATCACCGTGCCCGCGGCGTTCATCGCCAGCCGGGGCGAGCCGGGGATAGCCGCCTTCTTGTCCCACCGCCAGTAGACCAAGACGGCCGGCGGACCGGCGCCGGCCCGCGGTGACGACTCGCCGGGCCAGGCCCGCCAGGCGCCCCTGCCTTTTCGTCGGACGCCCGGGCTACGTGCCGAAGGCCGCCAGCTTCTGCAGCCGGGACAGGATCTCCGCGTGCACGTCATCGGGCGGCTGGGAGCCGTCCACGGTGAACATCCATTCCCGGCCCGCGTAGTACTCGAGCAACGGCACGGTGTTGTCCAGGTACACCTGAAGGCGGTGCTCGATGACGGCTTCGCTGTCGTCGGCGCCCCGGTTCCGGGACAGCAGCCGGTCCACCAGCGTTTCGCGCGGGACGTCGAGATGGACGGCGGCCTGCACCTCGACGCCCAGGGCGCGAGCCGTGGGAAAGACCGCCTTGGCCTGGTCGACGGTGCGCGGGAACCCGTCCAGGACGTAACCGCGGCCCTCGGCCGCGGCGACGACAGGTTTGCGCAGCATGTCCATGACGAAACCGTCCGGAACCAGGTCACCCTTGTCGACGTAGGCCTGGATCTTCTGCCCGAGTGACGTCTGGTCCTTCACATGCTGGCGCAGCAGGTCACCGCTGGAGATATGGGCGATGCCGAACCGCTCGGCTAGCCGTCCCGCCTGGGTTCCCTTGCCTGCCCCCGGCGCGCCGATCAGCAGCAGTCGCATCTGATCACTCGCACCTCGGTCCTGCTAGTGTGCCGGGCCAGCCGGTTCGCGCCCGTCGAACACGGCGTGTGCATGATCGTCCCCATAGGCAGATCGTCCTATATTTAGCCCCTGTTCAGCAATAGTCCACTTCGGCCCTAGGTTGAGATGTCGGGGTAGGGCAGGCTGAAGCTAGCCAGCCGGGTCGCGTACTCGAGCTGGAAGCCGAGCGGCTCGGCGTAGTCCCGTTCGAACAGCGCGATGAACAGGGTCAGGGTCAGGAAGTTGTGCGCGCCGAGCCGGAACAGCGCCACGTAGTCATGAGTGGCCAGCGCTTCGCGCTCTTCGTCGGTGAAGCTCAGCCAGGTGCTGCGCTCGCGGTCGAGGCAGTTCAGGATCAGGCTGGCCCGTTCGGCTTCCCACCAGGTCACGGTGCCGCGCGGGTCGCTGCGGTACCGCTCGGTCAGGATCGGGTCCCGGTCGATCGTGAACAGGAACTTGTTCACCAGGTACTTGCTCATGCTGGGTCCACCCCGTTCGGGTACCAGGTGAAGTAGGCCTCCATGGTGTGAAAGAGGTCGAGTGAGTCGACGTAGTCGGCCTTGGCGTTCTCGCCGGCCACGCCCATCATGAGCATGAAGTCCATGAAGCCGTGCGTGGCATTGCCCGGCTCCCACAGGCTCTCGAGGCTGACCTGCGCGAGGGCCGATTCGAGGTCGCCGGAGGCGATCCACTCGACAGCCTTGCGGTCGAACTCCGGGTCCGGTCCGTGCGGGCCGAACTGCCGGGGGCCGCCGAGCTCCAGGGATAGGTGACCGGTGCCGATGATCGCGACCCGCTCGTTGCCCGGCCAGGATTCGACCAGCTCGCGGATGGTCCGGCCGAGGGCGACGAAGCGCTTGGGCTGGGGCAGCGGCGGCGCGAAGATGTTGGTGTAGACCGGCACGATCGGCAGATCGGCCTGCGGCCGCAGCGTGATGATCGGGCAGGTAATGCTGTGGTCGATCCGCAGCTCGTTGCTGAACGCCAGGTCGAAGCCCGCGTCGAGGCCCTGCCGGAGCAGGTAGCCGGACAGGTCCTCGTGCCCGCGCAGGAGCATCTTCGGCAGGCCGAATTCACGCTCCTCGTTGTGGAAGTTCGCGTCGTAGAACGGCGCCTTGCCCACCAGGAACTGCGGCATGTTGTCCAGCCAGAGCTGGTGGAAATGGTCGCTGCCGACCATGACAAGCACGTCGGGGCGGGCCCGGGTGAGGGTCTGCCGGAACGCCTCGACCTTAGCCACCCATTCGTCCGCGAAGGGCGGCCGGTCCGCCCCGGCCGACGTGCTGGCCCGGTAGTAGAAGGGATGATGGGTCGTGGCGATGACCGCAGCGACCGTGGCCATGGCGGCTCCTAAGCGGA
The DNA here is from genome assembly GCA_003161205.1 of Actinomycetota bacterium. Next base: position 7,441 of record PMOU01000130.1, read on the forward strand.
TGTGTCGGGCGGAACGTAGGTGGCGTTGCGGTCAACGCCCATGTAGATGTCCATCGCGATCGGGTGGCGCTGCTCCTCGGCCAGGTGGCCGAGGAGCCCGGCCGCCCGGGCCAGCAGCGCGAAGCCGCGCAGCAGGTCGATCGGCAAGCCGAGGTCGGCCAGGGCCGCGCCGCAGGTGCCGGCCCCGTTCAACGGCAGGGTGCGCCCCAGGACCTGCGGATGGACCCGGCCGATCGCCTCGAACAGGCGCAGGTGCGGGCCGCGCAGGCCCTCCTCCTCGGCGATCGCGATGAGCACGGGGGTGCGCGGGTCGGTGACCTTGTGCACGGGATGCCCGAGGCCGGGGACGAACCGGCCGGCCGCCCGAGCCTGGCGCACCGCCTTGAGGGCGAGCGCGTCCCAGCCCGCGTCGTCGGCGGGCATCGGGTCACCGGCTCGGGCCAGGGTGTCGGCCAGGAACCGCCCGGCGTCCTCGGTTACTCCCAGGAACCGGGAGCCGCCGCCGAGCAGGCCGGCCGCGAGCGCGCCCTGCACCGAATCAGGGGCGCTGAGGTAGGTCAGCCGGGCCGCGATCGCGGTGGGGGTGAACCCGTGATCCGCGAGCGCGACCAGTACGGTCTCGAATACCCGCACCTCACCAGGCGAGGGACGGTGCTGCGTCACCAGCCACAGCGCCAGTTCGCCGAACCCCACCTGCCCCATCAGGCTGCCGGCCAGGTCCTCGCCGAGCAGGGTGATGGTGGTGGGGTCCGAGGTTCCGAGCGAGGTCGGATAGTCCACTTAAGCGTCCTGTTCTGTGGTCCTGCGGCCCGGGTCGAAGGCCCGGGTCATGGGGTGGCTTCCGGCAGGCCGGCGAGCCAGTCGCGGAGCTGCTCGCCGTGCTCGTCGAGGGCCGGCGGCGGCAGCGGGTAGCTGGCCGGGGTAGCGGAGAACGTCACCGGGTGGCGGATCACCGGCCTGGCCGCCTCGCCGTGCCCAGCGGTCACGACCGGCTCCAGGCCGATCTCGTCCGCGAACGCGATGCCGCCGTCCACCGTGTTGATCGGGCCACAGGGCACGCCGGCCGCGATGAGCTCGCCGAACCAGTCCGCCGCCGAACGCGCCGCCAGCCGCTCGACCAGCAGCGGCCGCAGTTTGTCCCGGTTCGCCGTGCGGCCGGGGTTGGTGGCGAACAACGGGTCGTCGGCGAGCTGCGGCACGCCGAGAATCTCGCACAGCCGGCGGAACTGGGCATCGTTGCCCGCGGTCACGATCAGCTCTCCGTCGCCGGTCGGCAGCGGCTCGTAGGGGAACAGGCTGGGATGGGAGTTGCCCATCCGGAAGGGGACTACTCCAGCGGCCGCGTACGCGCTGGTCTGGTTCACCATCCCGGACAGGGCCGACGCCATCAGGCTCGCCTCGACATGCTGCCCCTGGCCTGTCGCGGACCGGTGGTTGAGGGCGGCGAGGATCGCGATCGTGGTGTGCAGGCCCGCGATCACGTCGAATACCGAGATGCCGGCCCGGTACGGCGGTCCGTCCGCGGACCCGGTCAGGCTCATCAGGCCGGACATCGCCTGCACCATGAGATCGTAACCGGGCAGGTCCTTGCCGCCGCCGCTGCCGAAGCCGCTGATCGAGGCGTAGATGATGCGGGGGTTGACCGCGGCTACCGAGTCATAGTCCAGGCCGTACTTGGCCAGCCCGCCGGGCTTGAAGTTCTGCACGAAGATGTCGGCCCGGCGGGCCAGCGCCCGGGCCAGCTTCAGGTCGCCGTCCGCGCGCAGGTCCAGCGCGACCGACCGCTTGTTCCGGTTGATGGCCAGGAAGTACGTGGACACGCCGTCTTCGGTGACCGGCGGCATCCAGCTGCGGGTGTCGTCCCCGGCCGGGCTCTCCACCTTGATCACGTCCGCACCGAGGTCGCCCAGCAGCATGGTGCAGTACGGGCCGGCCAGCACCCGCGAGAAGTCGGCGACGACCAGCCCCGCGAGCGGACCGGGCGGTGCGGCAGGCGCGCCTGGCTCGCTCATCGCAGAGGAAAGCCCTTCTGTCCGCCGGATGGACGTATGTCCGATGTCATCGTACCGATTGACAGTGCCGCCAGGACCGGGGCAGGCTTCCGATGAGCTGTATCGACCGCATAGCGGACACCCGTCCGGGTAGCTTCCCCGCATCCGCCTCACAGTGGAGGTTCCATGATGGCCGCATCCGAGTCCGGTGAGCCGACGGCGGAAGATCTGGTGCCCGGGCGGCCGGTGGTGTTCCGGAACGCGACCGTGCTGACCATGGATGACGCGCACCAGGTCCTATCCGGCGCGGATGTGCTGATCACCGGCGAGCGCATCGCCGCGGTCGGACCTGGCCTGCAGGTACCAGAGGGCACCGCTGAGATCGACGCCACCGGCGGCATCGTCATGCCCGGCATGATCGACACGCACCGGCACATGTGGCAGACAGCCATGCGCGGGTACGGGGCCGACTGGACGCTGACTCAGTATTTCGTCTGGTACTACCTGAGCTGGGGCAAGAAGTTCCGTCCGCAGGACATCTACGCCGGGAACCTGCTGGCCGCCATCGAGTCGGTGGACGCCGGGGTGACGACCACGGTGGACTGGTCGCACGGGCTGCAGACGATCGATCACGCCGAGGCAGCCACCGACGCCCTGGAGGAGGTGCCCGGCCGTTTCGTCCTCGCGTACGGGAACATCCAGCAGGGGGCGTGGGAATGGAGCACCACGCCCGGGTTCCGTGACTTCTACGTGAGCCGGTTCGACGGCCGCGGTGACATGCTCGGGTTCCAGATCGCCTTCGACATACCCGGCGACCCGGCGTTCCCGGAGAAGGCGGCCTTCGAGGTGGCCAGGGAGCTAGGCGTGCCGGTGACCACGCACGCCGGGGTCTGGGGCGCGACCAATGACGACGGCGTCCGGCTCATGTACGAGAACGGCTTCTGCACCCCGTCGACCACCTACGTGCACTCCGCCACCTTGTCCCCGGACTCCTACCACATGATCGCCGCCACCGGCGGCTCGGTCTCGGTCTCGACCGAGAGCGAGTGCAGCGCCGGCCAGGGGTACCCGCCCACCTGGAGGCTCCGCGATTACGGCATCCCGGTGTCGCTTTCCCAGGACACCAGCGTCTGGTGGAGCGGCGACATCTTCTCCGCCATGCGGGCCACGCTCAGCGCGGACCGCGCCATGAACCACTTCGAGGCGCACGCCGAGGGCAAGACCGTCACCAACCATCATCTGCGCGCTGAGCAGGTGGTGGACTGGGCCACCCGCGGCGGCGCGAAGGCGATCGGCCTGGACTCGGTGGTCGGCAGCCTGGAGCCGGGCAAGAAGGCCGACGTGGTACTGATCAAGAACGACCGCTCGCCGGCCATGTTCCCGCTGCTGAA
>PMOU01000079.1 GCA_003161205.1 Actinomycetota bacterium
CAGCCGCTCTCCCTGGTCCACAGCGCCACCAGGCACCGCTGCTCGGCCGCGTCGTTGCCGAAGACCTTCCGGGCATACCGCTTCTCCGCGTGGTGCCCCGGGGAGCTGTACGACGTCAGGGTCGCCGTAGCGCACCCGGTGCCCTTCGCGCCCATCAGGCCGACCAGCAGCAGGAGCAGCGGCAGCCACCGCAGGCGACGCGACCGGGCGAGCATCAGGACACCGTGATGATGATCGTGGTGGCCGCAGCGGCGGCGATGTTGACTTTGCCCGGCACGATCGGGACGCCGGCGGCGTCCTGCACGTCGCTGTGATAGACGCCCGGCGGGGTACCCGCCGGGACGCGGACCCACAGCGGGATCCAGGCATGCTGGCCCGGATCGAGGCTGACCGGGACGCCCGTGCCGCTGACCCAGGACGGCTGCACGACGTTGGAGCACCACGGCCGGAAGTTGCCGATGTGCAAGGTAGCCGTCTCGGCCGCGGAGCCGTTGTCGAGGACGTAGACCTTCGGGAACCTGTAGACGTGACCCGGCCGCACCGGATGGCCCAGGCGCTCGGGCCAGCCCTGGATAGCCGCGCCGACAGTGCCGTCACGGGCCTGGAGCGTGAACGCCGAGGTCAGGCAGACGGGCTCGCCCCGGACCAGGGTGAAGCTGTCATGTCCTTCGGCGCGGGCGCGGGCGGCCAGGCGCTGGATGCGGCACTCGAACGGCCACGTCGCGGGCGAGACCTGCGCCTGGACGGCCTTCGGCAGCGGAGGGGCCTTGCCGCACATCAGGACCTCGGCGTGGACAGGGGTCAGCGTGAAGCCCGCGCGGCCGTGCGCGAGGGCCCATCCGGCGAGCCGCCGTGCCTTGCAATCCAGGGCGGGAGACAGGCTGTGCAGGTCGAGCGACGAGGTCGCGGTTGACGGCAGCGGCGGGTAGGCGCACTTGCGCGGCGCGTGCTTAACGGCGGCATGGTGCCTACGGCGGTGGTGATGGTGGCGGTAGACGGTCGCGCTGCTGGCGTCACTGCGGAGGCCACCGCTGCTGGCGGCATGGCTGCCGGACTGGCAGCCGGCGGCGAACGCGGCCAGCAACGCGAGGATGAGCAGGCGGATCTTCATGACGTGATTCCCTTCACGGTGGGCGCGAGTGCGGCCAGGTGGTCGCGTATCTCCTGCGCGCGTGGCTGACCGAGGTGAAGCTCGCGGCGGATACGGCGCGCTGACGGCACCTGGCCGGCCGCGAGCTCACTCGCGAAGTGCAGTTCGGCGTCGTCGGCTGTGACCGGCTTCCGGGCGCGCCTGGACCTGTTCACGGGTGCACTCCGGGATGCATTGCGCGGGCGCGCCGCGGGAGCGGGTGCATTGACTGGCGCCTGTGCGCCCGCGAGATGCGCGTCGACCGCGAGCCGGAACACCTGCCGCATCAGCGCGGCCAGGGCGAGCATCGCCGCGATAGGCGGCACCGCGGCGACCGCGTACCGGCCCCAGGTGATCGCGGCCGGGTCGACGTGCAGGACGTTGAACGCGACGGACGGCCCGAACCCGGCCAGCAGGTAGCACCAGGCCAGCGGGTCACGCTGCCGCCGGATCGCGGAGATCGTCACGCCCAGCTCGCCGGCCAGGATGAACAGGTCGACGCTGGCCGGCCACGCCCACGCCTCGGGGCCGCGCAGCCCGGAGCGGACAGCGAACGCGTGCAGGCCCGCGTAGGACAGCCAGAACCCGACCACCGTGGCGGCGATCGTCGCGACCGCCAGGGCCGCTACCGCGCCGCGGACCACGCGCTGCGCGAACGATTCCAGCGCTTCCAGCCGGGCGGTCATGACGCACCGCCGCCCGGGAGCACGCGAAGGTCCGGGCGCACCGGCTCCGGCGCGAGGCCAGCCGCCCGGGTGGCCTCAGCCATCGTGCGGAAGAGGGCCGCGATCTTGGTGTCGTGCTCCTCGACGCGCTGCCGCAACTCGGCCAGCAGCGCGCGCTCCGCGGCGGTCACCGGGCACCTCGCGGCTCGTCCGCTGCCTGCTGCTCCCGCTCGTCCAGGCGCGCGAGGAGAGCGGCGCGCTGGGCGGCCGACATCTTGTCCACCTCCGTGATGATCTCGGCGAGTTCGTCAGTAACGACCACCAGCCGCGGGCGCCGTACCGGACGGCCGGTCACCGGGCACCCCCCGCGGGGCGGTCGGGGCTGCCCCAGCCGAGAGGGCCGTCGAGATCGCACAACGTCATGACGGGCATCACGTGGATGAGGAAAGCCGCGTCGGCGTAGTCCAGCACCGCGGCAAACGCCACCGCCGGATCCGTGCCCTTCAGCTCGAAGCGGGCGAGCTGGATGATCTCGCCCATCGCCTCGTAGTAACCGATCTGGCGGGACCGTTCCCGGCTCCCGGTCCACGGCTGCGGGCCGCCGCTGGCCCGGAGGGCGCTCACAGCTGCATCCCGAGCGCCTCGGCCAGCTCCAGGTAAGCGTCCAACCTGGCGGACTCCCAGGCGTGGCTCTCGCACAGCCCGCCCCCGCAGTCAGGGCATGAGCCGTCCTGTATCTCCTCGCTGCGGTAGCTCACCGCGTCGCCGAGCGCCTGGCCGAGCGTGG
>PMOU01000138.1 GCA_003161205.1 Actinomycetota bacterium
GCGGCCGCGAAGACCCGCCGGCACCTCGGCGGCGGGTAGCTGGCGGCCCAGCCCGGATCCGGGATCACCAGCGGAGCGTCCCGGCCAGGCAGCTGGATCTGGCGGCCCACCTCAGACCGCCAGCGCCGGCACCTCGAGCCGCCGCCCCTGCGCCGAGGACTCCAGCGCCAGGTTAGCCAGCTGCACGCCCCTTGCGCCTTCGACCAGGTCCCAGGCGAACGGCCTGCCGTCAGCCGCGCACTTCAGGAAGAGCTCCCATTCCACCTTGAACCCGTTGTCGAAGGTCATGTTGTCCGGGATGTCCGACCATAGGGCCTGGTAATCGATGGGATCGGGCAGGTCCGGGTTCCAGACTGGCATCGGCGTGGACACCCGGTGCTGCACGGCGACGTCACGCAGCCCGGCCACCGCGCTCGCCACCGTGCCGTCCACCTGGAGCTCGAGCAGCTCGCGCCGGTTGACCCGGACCGCCCAGGAGGAGTTCACCGAGGCGATCGCCCCGCTGGCGAACTCGAGTATCGCGTACGAGGCGTCATCGGCGGTAACGTCGTACGGCTGGCCTGCCTCGTCCCACCGCCGCGGAATGTGCGTGGTGTTCCTGGCGTAAAGCGCGCTGACCGGGCCGAACAAGTCGGTGAGCAGGTACTGCCAGTGCGGGAACATGTCGAGCACGATCCCGCCGCCGGCCTCGGCTCGGTAGTTCCACGAGGGCCGCTGCGCCGGGATCTCGTCGCCCTCGAACACCCAGTAGCCGAACTCCAGCCGGACCGAGAGCACCCGGCCGAAGAAGCCCTCGTTCATCAGCCGGTGCATCTTGATCACGCCCGGCAGGAACAGCTTGTCGTGCACGATGCCGTGCGTGATGCCCGCGGCCTTGGCCGCACGGGCCAGCCGGAGCGCGCCTTCGAGCGATCCGGCCACCGGCTTCTCGGTGTAGACGTGCTTACCCGCTTCGATCGCTTTCGCCACGGCGGCTTCGCGGGCGCTGGTGACCTGCGTGTCGAAGTAGACGTCGACCCCGGGATCGGCCAGCACCTCGTCCAGGTCAGTGCTCCAGCGCTCCAGTCCGTGTCGTTCGGCGATGGTGCGCAGCCGCTCCTCGTTGCGCCCGATCAGGATCGGCTCGGGGTACAGGGTGGTCCCGTCTTCGAGTTGCACGCCGCCCTGCTCGCGGATGCTCAGCAGGGACCGCACCAGGTGTTGCCGGTATCCCATCCGGCCGGTGACACCGTTCAGGGCGACGTTGATGACCTTGCGCGTCATGATTCAGCCTTCGGTCGGCGACGGGTGCGATGCTAAGCTGCTACGGCGGGAAAGTGCTTTCCAGATTAGGCAGACCCCGGATAACGGGTCAAGCGGCGCCAGGGCCAGGCAAGCCAGCGCCAGTAACGCCAGCGACAGTAACGCCAGGGACGGTAAGGAGGGGCCCGTGAGCCAGGCCCGTCCGGAACCTGCCAGCCCGCCTTCGAAGGTCACCCCGCCTTCGAAGGTCACACTGCAGGACGTGGCCGACCGGGCCGGCGTCTCGCTGACCACCGCCTCCCGGGTGGTGAACGAAGGCTCGCGGCGGGTCGGGCCGCGGCTGGCCGACCAGGTCCGCCAGGCGGTCGCCGAACTCGGCTACACGGCGAATCTGGCGGCCAGGGCCGTCGCCACCGGGCAGAGCACGATGGTCGGCGTCGTCGTGCACGACATCACCGATCCCTACTTCTCCTTGATCGCGGCCGGCCTGATCGAGGTCGCCGAGACCCGGCAGCTCCTGGTCTGCATGTCGAGCACGTCGGCCGCCGAGGCGGGCGAGCAGGCGTACGTCGCGCTCATGCGCGCGCAGCGGGCCCGCGCGGTGATCCTGATCGGCAGCCGGTCCGACGACGTAGCCGCCCGGGACGCGCTGCGGGCGGAGATCGCCGCCTTCACCCGCTCCGGCGGCCGGGTGGTCTGCGTCGGCCAGGACCTGCTGGGCGTGGATACGGTCCGGCCGGAGAACGCCGCGGGCGCCGAGTCGCTGGCCAGGGCCATGGTGGCGCTCGGCCACCGCCGCTTCGCGGTGCTGGCGGGACCGCGGGACCTGCTGACCGCGCGGGACCGGCTGGACGGGTTCCGGGCCGGGCTCGCCGCCTGGTCAGTGCCGCTGGAGGCGGCCCGGGTGATCTACGGCCCATTCACCCGTGATGGCGGCTACGAGGCCATGAGCATCATCCTGGCCGCCGCCGAGCCGCTGCCTGACTGCGTGTTCGCCGTCACCGACGTCATGGCCCTGGGCGCGCTGGCCCGGCTGCGGGCCGCCGGCCTGGCGGTGCCCGCCGACATCGCGCTGGCCGGATTCGACGACATCGGCACGCTGCGCGATGTCTATCCGCCGCTGACCACGGTGCGGCTGCCGCTCAAGCGGATGGGGGAGCTGGCGGCGGGCCTGGTTCTCTCCCAGGCCGGCGACGCGGGCGGCGAACCGCCGCGCGTTATCCCGGTGCCGGGCGAGGTCATCCTGCGGGAGAGTACCGCCCCGCCCCCGCCCCGGCTTCCGGCCTTAACGGACCTTGCGCGTCAAGGCGCAGATAAGGTACGTTTCCCAGAAATTGGAAAGCGCTTGCCAGCAATGTCGCCCCGGCAGCAGTCAGCAGAACCGGAGCGGGCATGAGCTCAGGGCAACGTGGCATGGGGCGCAGGGTCGGCCGCAACCGGGCGCATGGGGCGCAGGGTCGGCCGCAACCGGGCGCAGGCCGCAAGTCGGTGCACGGGCGGCCTGGAAGCCGTGCTCACGGACGGCGGAGAGGCGCGATGGGCCTGTCTAGTTTGGGGACCGGGGCAGGTGGTGATCCCAAGATCAAGGAACTTACCCGGCGCCGCTGGTTGACCGTCAACCTAGTCCCCCGCATTATCCCTACTAAATCAGTGCAAGGCATCAGTCCCAGTCAGCCCGTCTTGAGGGAGTGTGCATATGAGCGAAGCGGCACGGGTTCCGTTCACGGAAACCAAGGCGCCTGAGTCCCCCGAGCGGCTGCACCGTGGCGCGCTCGGACTGATTGACATCTCCGCCTCGACGATGGCGAACATCGGCCCGGCCTACAGCTTCTACTTCGGTTTCGCCGGGATCGTGCTTGCGGCCGGCATCGCCTCGCCGCTGGTCATTGTCGGCGCCATCGTCGCCATCGCGCTGCTCGGCAACACGCTGGCGCAGTTCTCCCGGGCCCAGCCCAGCACCGGCGGCTTCATCACGTTCGTAGGCAAGACGTTCGGCGGCACCAGCGCGGTGACCACTGCGCTGCTGTGCGGCGCCGGCTACATCATCGCGATCTCGTCGGTGCTGGTCATCTCCGGCGGGTTCCTGTCGATCATGATCCAGTACTACACGGGCACCGCCATCCCGTGGATCATCTTCTCGGCCGTCTTTACCGCCGCCGCCATGTTCATGATGTTCCGCGGCGTGGCGGTGTCGACCAAGCTGGCCGGCTTCTTCTTCGGCTTCGAACTGCTGGTGCTGCTGGTCGTGTCGATCGCCGCGCTGATCAAGAACGGCGGCCACCTGTCCGGCGTGCCGTTCGA
>PMOU01000080.1:0-4599 GCA_003161205.1 Actinomycetota bacterium
TCGGATCGCTCTCTCCGCGCGTCGACTTCCTGACGAGCGCGATCCGAGTGGCCGAGGCGATCGAGCGACTTCCGGCTCCCGTGCCCGCAGCCCGACGGCTGTTGTGGCGGTTCGCCGCCAGCATCCCCGCCGCCGCAGAAGGCGCGACGAGCATGGATCCCTACCAGGTCAAGCAAGCGGTGCTCGCGGAACTCCAGGTTCACCAAGAGGCTGACGGTGCCACCCGGCGTGCCGCGGCGGCGCGAGCGCGCGAGCAGCTCGATGACGCGCAGCAGCTCTTCGGTACCCGCATAGGACTGGCAGATCAAAGGAGGGGCAGTTGACGGACACCGAGGCTCGGCTGGCCCGGATCCGCGGCCGGGCGCTGCCGCGCAGCCACAATGCCCGCACGATCGCCGCGCTGGCCAGCAATCCCGGCTGCGCGCGGCGTGCCATCCTGGACGCGGCCGGTGCGGACAAGCAGCGGATCGCTGCCTACACCGGGTTTCCCGCGCCATTCGGCCAGTCCAGGTTCGCGCTGTCCAGGGGCAATGCGTTCGAAGCGCAGGTGAAGGCGGATGGGGGAGCGGAGCTGCCCCGCCGCGACGGCGCCGTCTCCGCCGCCCGTCGCCTCGCCAACATGGAACGCGTTCAGGAGATGGTAGCCGCCCAGCACGCGTTCGACGATCCGCTGGTCATGGCCGAGTACCGGATGGCCGGCCACGCGTTCGCCGGCCAGGTGATCGCGGCCGAACAGGATCGCGTGGACGCTACCGGCCCAAGGCGCGTGCTGCGCCCCCGCATCACTGTCGAGACGGGCGACGCCGACTTTGCTGGCCAGGATGCCACGCTGACATCGCCGGCCCGGCCGAACCAGAAGGCCCGCGTCCTCGCCGTGACCCCGGTCGGGGACCGGATTCGGATGGCCACGAAGGCCGCCGACCTCGCCGGATGCCCCGTGGTCCTCAGCACGGCGCACAAGTGGGCCACGGTCCGCGTCGACGCGACCTGGCCCTGGGCGATCGTGGATGAGGCCTATCAGATGCGTTCGGACCTGCTGCTCCTGCTGCGCCACAACCCGGACGTCCCGGTGCATGTGCTGCCCGTGTCGTGGCGGCTGCCCGAATCCGCTGCCCCGGTGGTCGCCGAGGCTTTCTACCCGTTCACCGGGTTCCGCGCCGCCACGGCAGCCGAGCAGCGCCGGGTGGAGTTCAGCACCCGTTCGTTCGGTAAGAATGCGCTTGACCTGGCCGTCGAGACGGCCGCGGCCTCCGGGTGGGCGCTGTACGAGCTCGCGGCCCGGCACAGCGTGCGCACCGATGCCGAGGCCGTCGCCGCGTGTGCCGCGCTGGCCATGCGCCTGGTGCAGCGAGGTGCCCTTTCTTATTCCGAACGGGCCGTGGCAGGAGTGCCGGTCGACGCGAGCCGGATCGCAGTGGGGACCGCGCACCGGGATCAGGCCCAGGCGATCCGCGTGCTCCTGGTGGCCGCCGGCCTGCCCGAGATCACGGTCGATACCGCCAACCGGCTGCAGGGCCGCGAGTTCGACATCGTGGTCGTGCTACACCCGCTGTCAGGACGGCGCGACGCCACCGCGTTTCACCTCGAGGCGGGGCGGCTGTGCGTGCTCACCTCCCGGCACCGGCACGCCTGCATCGTGGTCGCGCGGGCCGGGATCCCCGAGCTGCTCGACGCCCATCCCTCGACCGAGCCCGTCCACCTGAACGTACCGGTCAAGTTCCCCGACGGCTGGGAAGCCCACCAGTCCGTGCTCGCCCACCTGTCACAGTTCAAGGTCCGGGCGTCATGACGGCGTCACGCAAGTCAGCGGGCTCGTCGGTACATGTCGTTCAGCGTCACCAGCGTGACCTCGCCACGGGCCTCAGGCTCGCGCAGGTCGTCATCGAAGCCGGTACGACTGAACAGAGCCAGCGCGGCACCCTCAGCCCGTGGTCCCAGCAGGTCGCGGATGTGCGCAAGCCGGCGGAGGTCGGCGCCGTTACGCGGCCGGTTCGTGGACTTGGCCTCTCCGATGAGTGCTACCCGGGCCGCGCTGGTGCGCGGCATGTCGCCAGAGCGCAGCGACACGACGTCAAGCTGGTGGCTGGTGCTGTGCTCGCGACAGGCGACGGTGGTGGTGCCGGTCCAGCCGACCGGAATTCCCATGCGCGCCGCGAACGACGTGATGGTCCAGTCCCGCGCGAGAGACTCGAAGTGCGGGCCGAGGATCTGCGCGGAGTACGTCGGCTTGGCCTGCGCCCAGCCCTCGGCCGCCCGACCCCTGCGCTGGAAAACCTGCAGCCGCGGCAGCGTGATCGTGTGGTGGAACCGGATGACCGGATCGGCGATGGACACTACAGGCTTCCGGTTGAGCAGCATATCCTCGTCGTAGGCAACGAAGCCGGCCCGCCGCAGCACGCCGAGCGGGTAGCTCATCGTGCGCGAATCGCGCTGCAGTTTCGCCGCGACCTTGGCCGGAGTGGACTCCCCACTGGCAATCGCGGCGAGGATGCCGTAGTACAACGACCGGTCCTTGATGCTCGGCTCCTGGCTGAAAAGGAGATCGACCTCGTCGAACAGGGCATGCGAGGGATTGAGGATCGTCTCGGTCAGCCACCTGTCGAGGTCCTGGGTGTGGTGCGGCACCAGGCTTCCTGCGGTCAGTTCCTTGTAGCCGGGGACGCCACCGACGACGGAGTGCAAGCGCAACGCGGTTTCCGGATCCTCGATCCCCCAGAACTCCGCTGCGTCGACGTGGTCGAACGCGCCGAGGCAGATATTGAGCATGACACGTCCGTACAGCACCCTCTTCTCGGCCAGCAGGTTGGACATCACGGACAGGGCCGACCCGCAGGCGATCAGCCGCACCGGCGGCCGGCCGCCACCGCGCGTCGGGCCGTAGGTGTCGTACAGCCACTGCAGGACGCCGGGCAACTCGGGGGAGTGGTCGGTAAGGAACGGCAATTCGTCGACCACGATGAGCTGCGGTTGGCCCTGGCCGGTGGCGCGCTCGCCCGCGATCCTGACCGCAGTCTCCAGTGCGTTCTCCCACGTAGGGAAGTTGATGCCAGTCGGGAGGCTGGCCCACTCGGCCACCGCGTCCGCGAACCGTTGCAGCGCCAGCGGCTTGGAGTGCTGTTCCAGCGCCAGCGTGTACAAGCCTCCGGTAGCGTCGCAAAGCTGCTGCAAGATCTCCGACTTGCCCTGCCGCCGACGGCCGTAGAGCACGCCAAGGCGGAGGCTGTCCGGCCCGCCGGGCGCCATGAACGCCGCCAGGTCGTCCCACTCGGCATGACGGTCGAACAGACCAGGCGGCCGATCCAGCAAGTAAGGCAAGTTCGTACTCCACTAAGTCGTAATCGAGTACGTCTAGCCTACATCACATGTATGTCGNNNGCCGCACGGGTACCAAGCGCGGATCGCGCGGGACGGCCTCCCCTCGGTAGTGCAGGCGCCGACCGGGACCGGCAAGACGGGCATCATCCTGGCCTGGCTGTGGCGGCGGTTGCATGAGTCGCATCGGGACCAGACGCCGCGGCGGCTGGTTTATGCGCTGCCGCAGCGGAGTCTCGTTGAGCAGGTGGCAGGCGAGGCCGGGCGGTGGCTCGAAGAGATTGACGCAAGGCTCGATCCGGCAAATCATCCCGTTGCTGACTTGTAGGCGAAAGTACGAGAAGCGCAGCATGACATAATATAATTTAGGAATTTAGCTATTTAGATTATGGGTTCTAGGGCATCGCCCGACAGCGACATTTTCCGGCACGACACGCCGCATTTGCGCGCTACCTATGATCGTAAGGACCCAGCCACGATAATGATGGTGTCTGGGATGACCAGGGTCCTGAGCGACCTGCGGTGCGATCGCCCCGGCGGAACCGCTCAGCACGGTACCGCCGGGGCGATGCCATTGCTCGCCTGTAACCGAGAGGCCTGGGGTGGCCGACGGCTACGAGAGGTTTTGGCCAGCCCCAATCGGCCAGCCGGTGTAATTCGAACCGTCGCGGGACTCGTCGATTGCCGTGAATTTACCGTTCACCGGGTCGGAGAGCACGATAGAGGTACTCACTGCGGTCACCGAGCCATCTGCGCAATCGGGAACGCAGCTCTCGACATCGGAGGTGCCGGTGCCAGCCGCTCTGGTCGCGGTCCACGAAGACCACGAAATATGCGTCACGACATCGCCTGCGTCGCCAGAGAAATCGATGTACACCGGCCTGATGCCGCTGTATCCAACGGCGGAGACGACGAGCAGGGCGGGACCGGCGGCCGCTTTCGGCTTTTGCGACGCAGTTGCCTTCTGCGTCGCCGTGGGCGTCGCGGATGCGGTCGCGACGCGGACGCCGGTCGGCGTCGCCGGATGGCTTGCTGCGGCGCCTGCACTGCCGCACGCGGACAGTCCGGCGGCGAGACCGCCAAGGGCCACGGCCGACACGGCGAGATCCGATAGCCGCGAGAGCATCCCTTTCATCTCAGCTGCCGGTCAAATCGGAAATGATGCGGCCGAAGAGAACATTTCGCGTCGATCCTGGTTGTGGCGTCGGTGTGGTCGCCCGTGCCCGCGTCATTACCGGAGCGAGCATGGTCGCGCACAACTCGGAAGTGACTGACGCGATCATGTTG
>PMOU01000080.1:4688-6937 GCA_003161205.1 Actinomycetota bacterium
GCCGCCCTCGAGTTCCTTGACAGTCAGCGATATATCGCGATAAATTGAGAGCATGTCGCGATACGAGGGATCTCGTGACCGGTTCCCGGGCGGGCGAGAGTCCTTCGGGGGGCGCGGGCCCCGGCTACGGCGGGGGGATGTACGTCCCATGCTGCTCATGGCCCTGCTGGAAGGCCCGGCGCACGGCTACGAGGTCATCCGCCGTCTCGAGGAACGAAGCGGTGGCCAGTGGCGGCCGAGCCCAGGGTCCGTTTATCCGGCGCTGCAGCTCCTCGAAGAAGAGGGAAACCTGAGCGGACACGATGATGGCGGCAAGAAGGTCTACGAGCTGACTGAAACGGGACGCGCGCTGGCGGAGCAGGTCGTTGCCCGGCGTCCCGCGGTTCCGTGGGATACCGATGAGGGCCCGGCGGGCTCGGCCCGGGGTGATCTGCGCTCGGCGGTCGGGCAGCTGCATCTGGCGGCGCGGCAGGTGGCCGAGGTCGCGGACCAAGCGCGAGTGCAGCAGGCGGTGGCCATCGTGAACGAGGCTCGCCGCAAGCTCTACCAGCTGCTCGCCGAATCGTGAATTGACCCTCGATGCCTGACCGAAGGAGTTTGTTATGCCCAGCCCCCAGACCAGNNCCCAGGCCAGCGCATCGGCTCCGGCGCGCCGGAGCCGTCCCGCCCCGATGCGAGCTGAGGTCAGGCGCGTCCGGCAGCTGTCGGAGAGAATGCGCCGGGTGGTGGTCGGCGGCGGCGAGCTCGAGCGCTTCTCCTGGCCCGGTCCGGCCAGCCACCTGAAGCTCATGCTGCCCGAGCCGGGGGAGCGGGCGCCCCGCCTGCCCACACCCGGCCCGGACGGCCAGGTCCAGTTCGACCGGTCGACCCTGACCATGCGCACCTACACGCCCCGGGCGTGGAACCCCGAGACCGCCGAGCTGACCATCGACGTGTTCCTGCACGGCGACGGGCCCGCCTCCACCTGGGTCAGGCAGGTAGAGACCGGAGACCAGGTCGGGCTGAGCCAGCCGCGGGCCAGCTACCAGCCGGACCCGGCGGCCGAGTGGCTGGTCGTAGCCGGCGACGAGACGGCGGTACCCGCCATCTCCACCATCATCGAAGCGTGCGCCGCGGCGCCGATGGCGCTCCCGGTCGTGCTGATCGAATCGGACGGTGACGACGTGGATCTGGGTCTCCCGGCCGGTACTGGCGCGCGATTCGTTACCCGCGAGCCGGGCCAGCCGGGCCGGTCCCTGCTCACCGCCCTCGCGGCCGCGCTGCCGCAAGGCGACGGCCGGGTCTGGGCGGCGGGCGAGGCACAGAGCATCCGGGCGATCCGGGGCTTCCTGCGGGACAACCGGGCGATGGCGCCAGCCAGCATCGTCACCCGGGGGTACTGGAAGCTCGGCACGGCCAACCACCCTGACCACGACTTCGGTGAAGACTGAGTCGCGGGCTGCACCCACCGCCGTTCGGCCGTTGAAAGATCTTCTCAGTGGCCGATGGCCACCTGGACGATTTTGACGATGACCAGGATCATGGCGACGGCCAGGTAGCTGCGCAGCGCGCCCAGCCCGATCTTGCGGCCGGTGGACATCAGCGGCTTGGGCAGCATGTGGACCGGCGGCATCCGCCAGGTGTCCCGGTCCCGGCGGTCCACCTCGACCGAGCGGTGCGAGCGGCGCGCCCGGGCCAGGGCCACGGCGCCCCCGGCCACGCACACCAGCGCGCAGCCCATGAAGATGTCCACGATCTGCCGGCCGGTGATGGCCGGGAACAGCACCGATGCGGTCAGCACGACCGACAGCGTGACCAGCACGGCGACCACGGCCGAGGTGAACAGGTTCGTGCCGCGGCGGTTGACCCAGGGTCCCAGGACCGCGCGGTCGTTGCACAGCAGCAGCAGGAACACCGTGGCGCTGGGCAGCAGCACGCCGGCCAGCACCTGGACGCCCTCGATGATCAGCCCGAGCGGCGCGCCGGGGATTGCCACGATGGCCGCGGCGCCCGCGATCAGCGCGGTGTAGATCGCGTAGAAACCCTTGGCCTGCTTGATCCCGCGGTGCAGTGAGTGCTTCAGGCCCAGTGTGTCGCCGATCGCGTACGCGCTGGACAGCGAGACCGCGAAAGCCCCGATGATGGAGGCGTCCAGCAGCGCGACCGCGAACACCACGCCGGCGAACCGGCCCGCCTGCGCCGCGATGCCGTGGGCCAGCCCGGCGGCGTCGGTGAAGTTACCGGCGGCCCTGGTCCCGGCGAACGCGGCG
>PMOU01000362.1 GCA_003161205.1 Actinomycetota bacterium
CCGCTGTCGCACGGCAAGATGCAGGCCGCGCTCGGTACCATCTGGCCGCTCGTGGACGAGCTTTTCCGCGCCGACCGCGTGGTGGCCGCGCTGCCGGGCATCGCGGCGGACCCGCAGGCGCTGCGCGCCGAGGTCGACGCCGTCCTGGACACCGTGCTGGCCACGGCCACGCTGGACCGCCCGGACCGCGCGCCGATGGCCGCGGTGGCCGGCCAGACCGGGCGGGACGGGGTGCACACCGAGGACTTCGGGTACATCCTGGCGGAACTGCAGAGCGTGGCCCGGGCCCACCCGGACGCGACATGGTGACCGCGCCATGGTCACCGCGCCATGGGATCGCGTCATGGTGACCGCGTCATGGTGACCGACTCCGTGCGGGCGGCGCGGGAGATCGCCGCGGCGGTACCCGATCCTGAGCTGCCCATGGTGACGCTGGCCGATCTCGGCATCCTGCGCGACGTCGCCGCCGAGGGTGACCAGCTCGTGGTGACGATCACGCCGACCTATTCAGGCTGTCCCGCNNGCGCTCGCGCCCGCCTGGAGCAGTGACTGGATCACCGCCGAAGGGCGCCGGAAGCTGCGCGCGGCGGGCATCGCTCCCCCGCACCCTGTGCTGCCCGGCTCCGGGCCATCCGGGCACGGTCCCGTTCCGCTCACCCTCACCGCGACCCGCCGCACGCCGGTCAGCTGCCCGCGGTGCGGCTCCCGTGACACCACCCAGACCGCCGCGTTCAGCGCGACCGCATGCAAGGCCCTGTTCCGCTGCGAGGCCTGCCGTGAGCCCTTCGAGTACGTGAAGGACATCTGATGCCGCGCCCGTCCCCGTCCTTTTCCCGGACCGACTTCCATCCGCTCACCGTCGCGCGGGTTGAGCCCCTCACCGATGACTCCGCCGCGGTGACCTTCGACGTGCCGGCCGACCTGGCGCCGAAGTTCGCCTTCGCGCCCGGCCAGTCCCTGACGATCCGGCGCGGCGCCGAGCGCCGCTCCTACTCGATCTGCGCGATCCGGGGACGCGCGCCGCGGATCGGCGTGCGCGAGGTGGCAGGCGGCGCGGTCTCCGGCTGGCTCGTGCACGAGGTGCGAGCCGGTGACGTCATCGAGGTCCAGGAGCCGTCCGGATCTTTCACCCCCGACCTGGCCCAGCCCGGGCAGCACGTCCTGATCGCCGCGGGCAGCGGGATCACGCCCATCTTGTCCATCGCCGGATCCGTGCTCGCCGCCAGCGACGACTCCTCGGTCACGCTGCTGTACGGCAACCGGCGCAACGACTCGGTGATGTTCGCCGACGAGATCGCCGACCTCAAGGACACCTACCCGGCGCGGATCGGCCTGGTCCACGTGCTCAGCCGCGAGCCGCAGGAGGTGGAGCTGTTCAACGGCCGCCTCGACGCCGGCAAGCTGCGCTCGCTGCTGCCGGTCACCGTCGAGGTCGCGGCGGTGGACCACTGGTGGCTGTGCGGCCCGTTCGGCATGGTCGAAGACGCGATCGGCGTCCTGACCGGCCTGGGCGTGGCCCGCGACCGGATTCACCGGGAGCTGTTCTACGTCGAGGACGCCCCGCCCGCCGAGGCCACCCACGCCGAGGCTCCGGCCGGCCCTGGCGCCGAGGTCACCGTGCTGCTGGACGGCCGCGCCAGCACGGCGACCGTCGAGCCGGGCACCCCGATCCTGGACGGAGCCCAGCGGGTCCGGCCCGACCTGCCGTTCGCCTGCAAAGGCGGCGTGTGCGGCACCTGCCGCGCGCTGCTGGTCACGGGCGAGGTCACCATGCGGCGCAACTACGCCCTGGAGCCCGAGGAACTCGCGGCCGGATACGTGCTCACCTGCCAGGCTCTCCCCGTGTCCGACCAGATTACGGTTGACTACGACGCCTAGCCACATTCCTAGTGCACCGAGGAGTCCGGCCATGCAGGACCTCACGTCGCCGTCGGGGGACCTCGATCCCATCGAGCGGGCGCCGGCCGATGAGCTGCGCGCGCTGCAGCTCGAGCGGCTGCGCTGGACGCTGCGGCATGCGTACACCAACGTGCCGCACTACCGCGCGGCCTTCGACGCGGCAGGATTGCACCCGGATGACTGCAAGGACCTCGCCGACCTGGCTAAATTCCCGCTGACCAGCAAGGCCGACCTGCGCGACAACTACCCGTTCGGCATGTTCGCGGTGCCTCGCGAGCAGGTCGTGCGGGTGCATGCCTCATCGGGCACCACCGGGCGCGCCACCGTGGTGGGCTACACCCGTGACGACATCGAGGTGTGGGCCACGGTGATGGCCCGCTCGATTCGCGCCGCGGGCGGCCGGCCCGGCCACATCCTGCACAATGCCTACGGCTACGGGCTGTTCACCGGAGGTCTGGGGGCTCACTACGGGGCGGAGAAGCTGGGGTGCACGGTGGTCCCGGTTTCCGGCGGAATGACGGAACGGCAGGTCACCTTGATCCGGGACTTCCGGCCCGACATCATCATGGTCACGCCGTCCTACATGCTCGCGATCGTCGATGAGATGGAGCGCCAGGGCGATGACCCGGCGGCGTCGTCCCTGCGGTTCGGCATCTTCGGCGCGGAGCCGTGGACGAACGAGATGCGCGCCGAGATGGAGCGGCGGCTCGGCCTCGACGCCACCGACATCTACGGCCTGTCCGAGGTGATGGGCCCGGGCGTGGCGCAGGAGTGCGTCGAGACCAAGGACGGCCTGCACATCTGGGAGGACCACTTCTACCCCGAGGTGATCGACCCGGTCACCGGCGAGGCGCTGCCCGACGGCGAGGAGGGCGAGCTCGTCTTCACCTCGCTGACCAAGCAGGCCATGCCGGTCATCCGGTACCGGACCCGCGATCTGACCCGGCTGCTGCCGGGCACCGCGCGCACCATGCGGCGCATGCAGAAGATCACCGGCCGCACCGACGACATGATCATCTTGCGCGGAGTCAACCTGTTCCCGACGCAGATCGAGGAACTCATCATGGGCGTCCCGGTCCTGTCCCCGCACTTCCAGCTGCACCTGAGCCGGGCCGGGCGGATGGACCAGCTCGCCGTCCATGTCGAGCGCCGCACCGGGGTCGCCGAAGCTGACGCGGCACCCGCCGGCGACCAGCTCGCGGCCATGGTCAAGAACACCATCGGCGTCACCGTCACCACCGTCGTCCTGCAGCCNNATCGTGGACCACCGGCCGCGCTGACGCCGCCCTGCATGTCCGTCGTTCTGCACCAGATGTCTTACTGGTAAGATACTAAGTGCACAGGACATGCGATGTCGGCGTGGCGAGGTGACGGCCACTGATGCTCTGCGGGTGAACAGATGACTGAGCCTGAACGGGCGGCGGGTTCCGGCACCGGGTCCGGGGAGACAACGGACCGGGTGGACCGGATCGAGGCCGCGTGGCGGCGTGAGCGTCCCGACATCGACGTGAGCTCGGTGGGAATCGTGACGCGGATCTGGCGGATCGGGCGCCACCTCGAGCGAAACCGCAAGCAGCGGCTGGAGCTGCATGGCACCGACCGCGTCACGCTCGATGTGCTGGCGACCCTGCGCCGCTCTGGCCCCCCCTACCAGCGCACCGCGGGTGAGCTCATGCATTCGGCCCTGATCACCTCGGGCGGGGTATCGCAGCGGCTGGAGAAGCTCGAACGGGCCGGCTTGATCGCCCGTCACGTCGACACCGCAGACCGGCGGCGGGTCGACGTGCGGCTGACGCCGGCCGGCGTCGAGCTGGTCGATTCTGTCGTCGCAGACGTGATGGAGCATGAGACGAAGCTGCTGTGCCGTCTCAGCCCGGAAGAGCAGGTCACGCTGGTGTCGCTGCTCCGCAAGCTGCTCGGCGAGTTCGAGTAGCCCAGCCGCGGGCCCGTCAGGCGCGGGCGAGAGCCATGCCATCCAGCTCCGGAACGTCCGTCAGGTCCAAGGCCGCGTCGGCCATGCTGCCGCCCCAGGGCTGCACGCGCGGGAGCACGTGACTGCTGCGGTAGTCCATGACCGCCTTGATCCGGTCTGAACGGCTGGTGAGGCGGGGCAGCGCCGTGGCGGTGATGTCGAAGAGCGTCACGGCGGCCGATGCGAGCCGGTCATCAGCCAGCCCGGCGCGAGCGGCGGCGGTCCACGAGGACCGCGTGTCTGGCAGCCGCCGGAGCAATTCAGCCGCCGGCTCCTCCTCGGTCGCTGCCGCCACGGTGAGCACAGCAATCTCCCTGACCTGCGGCGGCAGGGCATCAATCACCCGGATCTCCAGCCAGCCCCGCGGCCGGACCGGGGGGAACAGGGTGGTCATGTGATAGCGGAGGTCATCCGCGGTCGGCCAGCCCGCCGGATGCCCCTGCCGCAGCCACTGCGCGAACGGCAATCCGGGCGGCACGGCGATGGCGTCACCGCTGGTCCTGATCATCATCACGTCGGCGGCCAGCACGTAGTCCGCCCACGCTCGCCGCGGCGAGCCGGTCAGGCCGGGCGCGCAGGTGCGAGCCGGGTCAAGCGCCTGCCAGATCCCCTGGCGGAGGCTGGCCCAGCTCCGCCCGGCACAGTCCAGGCCAGGTGAGTTGGCGAACGTGGCCAGCAGTACCGGCGCAATCGCGTGCAGGACCCGCCAGCGGCGGGTCGAACCAGCCGGGTCATGGCTCAGGTTGATTTGCAGGGCCGCGGTATTGCACATCATCCAGCGCCCGGCCCCGCCCCGGGTGTCGAAGAATGCTTCCATGGCCTGGTAGCGCGGCTGGGCCAGCACCCGCTGCGGCGGCCGGGCGAGGTCCAGGGCCCGGTCGACCGCGCGCAAGCCCCGGCTGCTGAGCCGGGCATCCAGCTCGGCCGTGTCGGTCGCCAGCCCGTCAAGCAGCGCGTCCAGGTCCTGGGCCGGTGCGGTGGAGAGCTCGACCTGGCCGCCTGGCTCGAGCGTCACCCTGCTGCCGCTGGGCAGGAGCCCTTCGAGCGNNGCCTCAGCGGTAATGCCCCGGGCGGTATCCACGTCGAGTTCTGCCTGGCAGGTCGGCATCGGAACTCCTCTTAGCGCTCGTTCGTGAACAGTAACAAGATAGAAACCTCACGAACAAGTAGTTGACATCTAAGATTCTTAGTCCGATGCTTCTTTCATCAGCCGGCCGGACGAGGGAGTCTTGGTGATGAGCGGTCCACTGCACGGCATCCGGATCATCGACCTGTCCTCGATGATGTCTGGCCCATGGGCCACCGACATCCTGGGCGACCAGGGCGCTGACGTCATCAAGGTCGAGGTGCCCGGCAAGGGCGACCATGTCCGGTCGCTGCCGAACCGCTCCGGCGGCATGTCGGCGATGTTCGTCAACGTCAACCGGTCCAAGCGGTCGATGACACTGGACCTGAAGTCGGCCGATGGCGTGGACGTCCTCAAGCGTCTCGTCGGCACGGCTGACGTGGTGGTGCAGAACTTCAGGCCCGGTGTGGTGGAACGCCTCGGCATCGGATACGACGACCTGGCCGCGGTCAACCCCCACCTGATCTACCTGTCGATGAGCGGCTTCGGCGAGCGCGGCCCGCAGGCCAGCCAGCGGGTGTATGACCCGCTGATCCAGGCGCTGACCGGGCTGACCACCGTCCAGGCCGGCTCAGATTCGCAGCGCCCCCGGCTGATCCGCACCATCCTGCCGGACAAGCTCAGCGCGATAGTGGCGTCGCAGGCGATCACCGCCGCCCTGCTCGCCCGCGAGCGGACCGGCGAGGGCCAGCACATCCGGCTGTCCATGCTCGACAGCGTCCTGGCGTTCCTGTGGGCCTCGGACATGGGCGCCTACACCTTCGCCGACCAGCCGGTGCCGGTCGAGAGGGGCGGCAGCTTCATCGACCTCATCTACGATACGGCCGACGGCTACATGACGGTCGCGACCAACAGCAACGCCGAGTGGCAGAGCCTGTGCCGGGCCCTCGGTCACCCGGAGTGGATCGAGGACGAGCGGTTCGCCACTCCCATCGGGCGCGATCAGTACGTGAACGAGCGACTGGAGCTCGTCCAGTCCGTGCTGACCGGCAAGACGACGGCGCAGTGGCTGGAGCTGATGAAGAACTTCGACGTGCCCGCGGCGCCGACGCTGAAGCGGTCGGAGGTCATCGAGCACCCGCAGGTGCTGGCGTCCGAGATCATCATCGAGACCAGCCACCCCATCGCCGGGCGCCTGCGGCAGGCCCGCGTGCCGGCGCGCTTCGCTGGCACCAGGCCGGATCCGCCCCGCGGGGCGCCACTTCTCGGCGAGCACAACGAGGAGATCCTCGCCGAGATCGGCTACGACTCCGCCGAAATCGCCGACCTGGCCGAGCGCAAGGTCATCGGGACCGAACGAAGCGAGGCCGGCAGCATCGGGCAGCGCGCCGTCTCCGGCGTGGCGAGTTAAGGCAGGGAAGCAGGGGATATGGCCACCGTTCTGGTTGTCGGCGCCGATCGCGGCATCGCGTACTGCATCGCCACCCAGCTGCACCAGCGCGGAGACGAGGTGATCGCGGCCTGCCTCGGGGACGGCGAGAATCTCGCCCGGCAGGGTATCCGCGTCGAGCCGGAGGTCGACGTGACTTCCGGCATCGCGGTGCAGCGGATGGCCGACCGGCTGGCTGCCCAGCTGGGCGCACGTTCGGTTTGGCTGGACTGGCTGCTGCACGTCGCCGGCGTTCTCGGCCTCGATCAACTGGGTGCCATCGACTACGACGACGTCCGCAGGCAGTTCGAGATCAACGCGATCGGGCCGCTGCGCACCGTCGAGGCCCTGCGTGACCTGCTCGCCGACGACGCCAAGGTCGGGATTGTCACCAGCCGGGTCGGCTCGCTGGGCGACAACGGCTCCGGCGCCATGTACGCCTACCGGATGTCCAAGGCCGCCGCCAACATGGCCGCCCTGAATCTGCACCACGACCTGTCGCCGCGCGGCATCAGCGTCCTGGCCCTGCACCCCGGCATGGTGGCCACCGACCTGACCAAGGACTATCCCGGTCAGCACGCCTACATCCAGCCCGAGGAAGCGGCCGCGGGCCTGATCCGCGACATGGACGAGCTCACCATCAAGACCTCGGGCCGCTTCCAGCATGCCAATGGCGAGTACCTGCCGTGGTAACCCTCCTCAGCGAAGAGAAAGGACACCGTCATGATCACCGTTTACGGCTACACCCCTGCGTGGGACCTGCCGGATATCAGCCCGTACGTGACCAAGCTCGTCAACTACATGACGTTCACCGGGATCGACCATCAGTGGGCGCCGCAGAACCTGGCCACCCTGGACGAGGACTCCCCGTTCGGCAAACTGCCCCTATATCAACGATGACGGTACCAAGGTCGGTGACTCCAACCGGATCATCATCTACCTGAAGGAGAAGTACGGCGACCCCCTTGACGGCGACCAGTCGCCGGTGGAGGCGGCGCAGGCGCTCGCGTTCAACCGGCTCATCGAGGAGCATCTGTACTGGTCGGGGGTCATCCAGCCACGCTGGCGTTACGAGGACCAGTTCGAGATCTACATCCCCTACATCGTGCAGGGCGCTGAGGTGGGACCGGAACTGCGGGCCGCGCTGATGGCCTTCCGCGACCGCATCCTGGCCGAGTTCGACGGCCAGGGCATGGGCCGCAGGCCGGACGACGAGGTGCTGAAGTTCCTCAAGGACGACATCGACGCCCTGTCGGTGTTCCTGGGTGACAAGCCCTACTTCATGGGCGACAAGCTGCGGTCCGTCGACGCCTCGGTCTACTCCACCATCCGGCACATCACCGATTCGCCGTGGGACTGGCCAGGTCGCGACTACACCCGGAGCAAGGCCAATCTGGTCGCCTACACCAACCGGATCCGCGACGAATTCAAGATCTGACTCAGACCTGACCTGGCCAGGGAGACCGCCATGATCGACCTTTACTACTACACGAGCCCGAACGCCCGTAAGGTCCTCATCGCGCTGGAAGAACTCGGCCTGCCCTACCGGATCTGCTGGACCGACATCACGGCGGGCGATCAATTCACCGAGGAATACCAGCAGGTCAATCCGAACGCGAAGATCCCGGCGATCATCGATCACGACGGGCCAGGCGGACAGGCCCTGACCTTGTTCGAGTCCGCGGCGATCCTGCTCTACCTGGCCGACAAGACCGGGCAGCTTATGCCGGCCGACCCGGCCCGGCGCTGGGAGGCCACCTGCTGGCTGGTCTGGCAGGTGGCCTCACATGGCCCGATGGTGGGACAGGCCGCCCATTTCCTCAGCCACGCGCCCACCCAGGGTGTTCACGACGAGTACGCGACCAACCGGTACCGCCGTGAAGCGACCCGGATCTACCAGGTGCTCGAGCGCAGGCTCAGCCAGGAGGACTATCTGGCCGGGGAATTCTCGATGGCCGACATCGCCTGCTTTCCCTGGGTCCGGGTCGCTGCCGGTCACGGGATCGACCTAGCCGATTTCCCGGCGATCGCCCGCTGGGTGGAGCGGATCTCGGCCCGGCCGTCGGCGAAGGTCCGGATCAGTGACCCCCGCGAGGCCACAGCCGGCCAGCACGAGTACACGCCCGAGCAGTTCGCGACCCTGTTCCGCAGCGACCCTGGGCTGGCTAACCCCGGACCGGCCGACGGAACAGCAAGCGCCGACAACAGCCCGGTCTCCGGACGGAAAGAGGGAACAGGATGACCGCAACCGCAGGGTCCGTCACGGGCAGCGTGCCAGCACCGCAGCTGACCATCGGCGGCGTGGCGCGGCCCGGCGGCTCGTCGCTTCCGGTGGTCAACCCGGCGACGGGGGTACCCTTCATCGAGGTCCCGGTCGCCACCGCAGCCCAGCTCGATGACGCCGTCGCCGCGGCGACCCTGGCCGGTACCTCGTGGCGGCACACCCCGCTCGCCGAGCGCCAGGAGCAGGTGCGCCGGCTCGCGACGGTAGTCAGGGACAACATCAGTGAGCTGGCCAGGCTCCTTACCCTGGAACAGGGGAAGCCGCTGGCCCGGGCTACCGGGGAGATCCAGTCCGGCCTCGCCTACGTCGAGGCGTTCGCGGCGATGGACCTGCCGGTGGAAGTCATCCGCGATGACGCCAGCGAGCGGATCGAGGCCCGCCGGGTGCCCATCGGCGTGGTCGCGGCGATCACGCCGTGGAACTACCCGCTCATGCTCGCCCTGTGGAAGATCGGCCCCGCGCTGGTGGCCGGCAACACCGTCATCGTGAAGCCCTCTCCGTACACCCCGGTGGCCACCCTGCGCCTGGGTGAACTCGTCCAGGACGTGCTGCCGCCCGGAGTACTTCAGGTGCTGGCCGGAGACGACCGCCTGGGCGCCATGCTCACCACGCACGACGGCATCGGCAAGATCTCCTTCACCGGGTCGGTGCCGACCGGCAAGGCCATCATGGCCAGCGCCGCGGGCACGCTGAAGCGGCTCACCCTGGAACTGGGCGGCAATGACCCGGGGATCGTGCTGGACGATGCCGACCCGCAGGCCTTCGCTGACGACCTGTACTGGGGCGCCCTGTCCAACTGCGGCCAGGTCTGCGCCGGCCTGAAGCGAATGTATGTCCCCGCCAGCCGGGCCGCCGAGTACGCCGAGGCGCTGGCTGGAGTCGCCGCCAAGGTCACAGTGGGCGACGGCCTCGACCCCGGCACCGACATGGGCCCGGTGCAGAACGCCCCGCAGCTGGACCGGGTGCGCTCCCTGCTGGCGGACGCCGAGGCACGGGGCGCGGAGGTCTTCTTCCGCGGCGAGGCTCCTGACGGTCCCGGCTACTGGCATCCGGTCACCCTGGTGCGCCGCGCCGGGGACGACACCCCGCTGGTGGCGGAGGAGCAGTTCGGGCCGGTGCTCCCGCTGCTCACCTACGACACCGTCGCAGATGCCGTGTCCCGGGCCAACGCGTCGCCGTTCGCGCTCGGCGCCTCGGTGTGGTCGGCGGACGAGGACCGGGCGACCGCGGTCGCCGAGACCCTGCAGGCCGGCACCGTCTGGGTGAACCAGCACCCGATGCTCTCCCCCTCTACCCCGTTCGGCGGCCTGAAGCAGTCCGGGATCGGCGTGGAGAGCTCGCGGCACGGCCTGGCTGCCTACACCGACATCTCCGTCCTACGCGTCAAGCGCGGGCACTGACGAGTGATGCGTCCGTAATGGAAGGACACCTGCGATGCTGCTAAACCGCGACGACTGGTACGAAACCTCACGGGACCTGGACTGGACGTTGTCCTACGTTGACCGCGACGAGGCATTCCCCGCGAGCTGGACCGGCGCCGACGGCATTCCGGAGGATGCCTGGCAAGCCTGGGAGGAGCCGTTCCGGGTCTCCTACCGCGACTACGTCCGCATCCAGCGGGAGAAGGAGTCCGGGGTCAAGGCCGTCAGCAACGCCCTGATCCGGGCCGGCGTCTACGACAAGCTGGATCCCGCACACGTGGCCGCCTCCCAGCTGCACATGGGGACCACCTGCATGGTCGAGTACATGGCGGTCACCATGCAGAGCCGGTTCTGCCGCTTCGCGCCGTCCCCGAAGTGGCGCAACCTCGGCGTGTTCGGGATGCTGGATGAGACCAGGCACACCCAGCTCGACATGAGGTTCTCCCACGACCTGCTGAAACAGGATCCGCGTTTCGACTGGGCCCAGAAGGCGTTCCACACCAACGAGTGGGGAGTGCTGGCGGTCAAGAACTTCTTCGACGACATCATGCTCAGCGCCGACTGCGTCGAGGCGGCTCTGGCCACCAGCCTCACCGTGGAACACGGCTTTACCAACATCCAGTTCGTCGCCCTCGCCGCCGACGCGATGGCGGCTGGCGACATCAACTGGTCGAACCTGCTCTCCTCGATCCAGACCGACGAGGCCCGCCACGCGCAGCAGGGATTCCCCACCCTCCAGGTGCTGATGGAGCACGACCCGGAGCGCGCGCAGCGCGCCATGGACGTCGCGTTCTGGCGGTCCACGCGGCTGTTCCAGACGCTGACGGGCCCGGCGATGGACTATTACACGCCGGTCGAGCAGCGGAAGATGTCGTTCAAGGAGTTCATGCTGGAGTGGATCGTCAACCACCACGAGCGGATCCTGGAGGACTACGGGCTGAAGAAGCCCTGGTACTGGGACCAGTTCCTGGTCGCCCTGGAAAACGGGCACCACGCCATGCACATCGGGACCTGGTTCTGGCGACCCACGCTGTTCTGGAAGCCCAATGCCGGTGTCTCCAAGGCCGAGCGGAAGTGGCTGAACGAGAAGTACCCCAGCTGGGAAGAGAACTGGGGCGTCCTGTGGGACGAGATCATCGCCAACGTCAACTCCGGCCATCCCGAGCTCACGTTGCCCGAGACGCTGCCTGCGCTGTGCAACCTGACCCAGCTGCCGCT
>PMOU01000283.1 GCA_003161205.1 Actinomycetota bacterium
AACATCGGCCTGATGTTCGGCTTCATCATCTTGCCGATCACGTTCCTGGGCGGCACCTACTACTCCTGGACCAAGCTCGCCCCGGTCACCATCGGCGGCTGGCACTGGCTGCAGACGCTGGTGCTGATCAACCCGCTGATCTACGTGAACGAGGGCATGCGGGCCGTGTTCACCAATTCCCCGCACCTGCAGCTGTACGTGGTCTACCCGGTGGTGGCGGCGTTCGGCGCGCTGTTCCTGGCCATCGGCCTGCGCAACTTCCGCCGCCGGGTGCTCTCCTAGCCGTAACCGCGGCCGGGCCGGATCAGCTTGCGCGCCTCGACCCAGCCGTAGCGCATGCGGCCGGCCAGCTGCACGCGCAGCGTGACGGGAACGCCAGGCTCGGTCGCCGCGCTGATATCCACGTCGCCGAAGCGTACAGCCAGGGCATCAGCCGTCACGGCCATGCCCGTCCTGGTCACCAGGATCAGCGAGCCGCCCCGCATGTTCAGGTCGATGCGCAGCGTGTCGGGCCTGGTCACCGCGCCGGTGAAGTCGAGCATCACGTCGCACCATGACGACCGCAGTTCCAGCCGCCGCGGCACCACCCAGCGGCCGGCCCGGCGGACCGAACCGCCACGCTGGCCGATCCGGATCACGTCTTGCGTCCGTTCGGCCAGGTCGGCGGTCAGCATGGCCAGCTCGCCAAACGTCCGGGCCGACCAGGCGGCCCGCACGCGCTGACCGAACTCCTCGGGGGTGAGCCTGCCGTCGGCCGCCGCGGCCCGCAGCACGGTCACGACGCGGTCCCGGTCCGCATCGGAGGCCCTCATCCCGGCCGGCGGAACGTCGCCCGGCACGTTCCCTCCCCGTCCGCTCCCGGCGAGCAGACGCTGCCGCGCCGGCCGGCCCTGAGCTTACTTCGCCTGCGCGGGCGCGGCCAGGCTCGCCCGGACCTCGTCCATGTCGAGCTCTTCGGCCTTGGTGACCAGCCGCTCGAGAGCCGCTTCGGNNTGCCGCTCGGATACCTTCTCGTACACCGGCCCGAACATCCGGCACGGTCCGCACCACTCGGCCCAGAAGTCGACGAGGACCAGACCGCCGCCGCTCACCGTCGAGTTGAAGTTGTCGGCCGTCAGCTCGACTGTCGCCATTGCCTGCCTCCTCGCGTCAATACCTGCAGGTATATCGACAAGCGCGAGCCCCCAAACATTCCAAAGATCATTGAGGCGGAACGGGCACCGGCGCGTCCCCGTGGCCCACTGCGTGTCATGCCGCCCGTCGTCTTCCGCGGGCTCCTGCGTGCCCGACTCGACCAGCTTCCTCCCGATACGCGGGGTAGTGGCAGGATTCTTCTCGTGACCGCAACCAAGGACACCGCCGTGCTGGTGGTCGGCGGCGGTCCGGCCGGCCTGGCCGCCGCGGCCGAGCTCAGCCTGCACGGCGTCGACTGCGTCGTGATCGAGCCGCGGGCGCAGGTCTCGCACCGCAGGCCGCGGGCCAAGACCACGAACGTCCGGACGATGGAGCACCTGCGCCGCTGGGGCGTGGCGGACGCGCTGCGCGCCGCCGCGCCGCTGCCGGTCAGCTGGTCGCAGCGGGTCACCTTCTGCGAGTCCCTGTCGGGTCAGCGGATCACCGATTTCGAGCATGCCTTCGGGCTGACCACCGAACGCGATGACCGGTTCGCCGAGGCCGGGCAGCAGGTGCCGCAGCCCGTCGTCGAAGAGGTGCTGCGCGAGCACCTGCGCGGTTGCCCCGGCGCCGAGCTCCGCCTCGGCCACGCCGTCACGGCCCTGAGCCAGGACTCCGGCGGTGTCACCGTCGCGGTCCGGGACGCCGCGGGCTCGGCCTACAAGCTGCGGGCCCGCTACGTGCTCGGCTGCGACGGCGCGGGCGGCGTGGTCCGGGACCAGGCCGGGGCACGCTACGTGGGGCGCGCCGACCCGCGGCCCAACTTCAACCTGGTGTTCCGCGCGCCGGCGCTGGACACGCACCTCGGTCCCGCCGTCCAGTACTGGGTGGTCGGGACGTCCCCGGCGGGCCTGCTCGGGCGGCTGGACCTGGCCGGCACCTGGTGGGCGATCGTGCCGGGCATCGATGCGGTCTACGGGACGGCGCACGCCGCCGAGCTGATCACCGGCCTGGTCGGCGCCCCGGTCGAGCACCAGCTGCTGGCCACCGATCCGTGGACGGCGCGGATGATGATCGCCGACACGTTCCGGGACCGCCGGGTGTTCCTGGTCGGCGAGAGCGCGCACGTGAACCCGCCGTGGGGCGGCCACGGGTTCAACACCTGCGTCGGCGACGCGGTCAACATCGCCTGGAAGATCGCCGCCGTGCTGGGCGGCTGGGCGCCGGAAGAGCTCCTGGCCAGCTACGAACCCGAGCGGCGCGGCGTGATCGAGCAGACGGTGGCGAGCGCGGAGGCCAACATGCGCAACCTGGCCAACGTGCTGCCCCGCGACGCCGCCGAGATCCAGCGCGCGAAGGGCACCGAGTTCTACAGCCTGGGGCTCGTCCTCGGTTACTCCTACGCCGGCTCCCCGGTCATCCAGCCGGCCCCGAAAACCCCGGCCCCGGCCCCCGCAGCCCCCGGAGCCCCGGCCCCGGCCGCGCCCAGCGAGTCGGCCGACGTGACCAGCTATACCCCGGGCACCGAGCCGGGCGCCCGGCTGCCGCATCACTGGCTGCCGGACGGCTCGTCCCTGTACGACCGGCTGGGACCNNGGCCTACCCTTGGGCTGCGGAGTTCCTGCTCGTCCGGCCGGACCAGCACATCGCCTGGCGGGCCAGCGACCCGGCCGGCCTCGACATCGAGGCGGCCGTCGGACTCCGTGCGGTGCGGGCGGGCATATAGCGGTGCGTGCGGGCATATAAAGGAACGGACCGAGGAGAGGCTCATGGGCAGCACGCGGCCGAGAACCGCCGTGACGAACGTCCGCGTGTTCGACGGCCGCCAGCTGCAGCCCCTGGGCACGGTGGTGATCGAGGGCAGCCGGATCGGCGCCGAGGGCGTCGCGGACCAGGTCATCGACGGGGCGGGCGGCGTGCTGATGCCCGGGCTCATCGACGCGCACGTCCACCTGCACGACCGGCACACGCTCGAGCAGCTGGCCGGGTTCGGCGTGACCACCGCCTTCGACATGGCCTGCGCGCCGCCCGAGCTGGTCAACTCGCTGCGCGGAGTCCGGGGCCTGACCGACATCCGCAGCGCCGGCACGCCCGCCGTCGCGCCGGGCAGCCTGCACTCGCGCATCCCCGGCACCGGCCAGCGCGGGCTGATATCGGGTCCGGACCAGGCCGTGCGGTTCGTGGCCGACCG
The DNA here is from genome assembly GCA_003161205.1 of Actinomycetota bacterium. The sequence goes on from PMOU01000283.1 coordinate 3,305, forward strand.
GATCGCCGAGGGTTCGGACTACATCAAGATCATCGTCGGGAACCCCGGCGTCAGCCACGACCAGGCCACCCTCGACGCGCTCACCGCCGCGGCCCGGGAGCGCAGCAAGCTGACCGTGGCGCACGCCTCCTCCTATGAGGCGGTGGAGATGGCGCAGCGGGCGCGGGTCAACGTCCTCACCCACGTGCCGCTGGACAAGGCGCTGGACGAGACNNGCGGCCCGGCAGAGCGTCACGGTCATGTACCGGGCCGGGGTGCCGATCCTGGCCGGGACGGACGCCAACGCCGCCGCCGGCGTGCCCGCGGCGATCAGCCACGGCGTCAGCCTGCACCACGAGCTCGAGCTCCTCGTCGAGGCGGGGCTGTCCCCGCTGGACGCGCTGCGCGGCGCCACCTCGCGGCCCGCCCACTACTTCGGGCTGGCCGACCGCGGCCTGATCGAACCGGGGCGCCGGGCCGACCTGGTGCTCATCGACGGGAACCCGCTGCAGGACATCACGGCTACCCGGTCCATCCGCCGTATCTGGTGCGGCGGATCCGAGGTCACCCCGACGTGAACCCGATCACCCGATAAGGAGCGCCATGCGCATCGCCGTCATCAACCAGCGCCTCAGCCTGATCCAGGGCGCGGGCGCCGTCGACGTCCACGCGGCCAGCGGGGGCCGGTTCGGGCCCGACGCCGCCGCGGCCTACGAGCGCTGGGCCGAATTCGCCGACTGGGCCGCCGCGGCGGACTTGCCCGAGGCGCAGCCGTTCACCCCCACCCAGCTCGGCTCGCCGTCCCCGGCGCCGCGTCAGGTGTTCGGCATCGGGCTGAACTACAGCGAGCACGCCGCCGAGTCCGGTTTCGCCAAGCCGGACAGC
>PMOU01000577.1 GCA_003161205.1 Actinomycetota bacterium
ACGATCATCCCGCGCGGCCGCGCGCTCGGCTATACCGCCGCGCTGCCGACCGAGGACAAGTTCCTGGTCACCCGGGCCGAGATGCTCGACCAGCTCGCCATGCTCCTGGGCGGGCGCACGGCCGAGGAGCTCATCTTCCACGAGCCCACGACCGGTGCTGCCAACGACATCGAGAAGGCGACCCAGATCGCCCGCGGCATGATCACCGAGTACGGCATGAGCGAGCGTCTCGGTGCGCGCAAGTTCGGCCACGGTGACGGCGAGCCCTTCCTCGGCCGGGATATGTCACACAACCGGGACTACTCCGAGGAGATCGCCTCCTCCATCGATGAGGAGATCCGCCGCCTCATCGAGTCCGCGCACGATGAGGCCTGGGAAGTCCTGGTCGAGTACCGCGACGTGCTGGACGCGCTGGTGCTGCGCCTGCTCGACCAGGAGACCGTGAACAGGAACGAGGTCCTCGAGCTCTTCGCGACGGTGCAGAAGCGGCCGGTCCGCGGTTCCTACACGGGCTACGGCAAGCGCCTGCCTTCGGACCGCCCGCCGGTGCTCTCGCCCAAGGAGCTCGCCCTCGCGGCGGCTGATCCCGGTGCCGGGAACGGCAACGTGGTGCTGCCCGCCAACGGCCAGTCGCATCACTTCAATCCGGGCGTCGCTGGGTCGCCGGGCAGCGGGTCGCCCGGCAGCTTCGGCGATGAGCCGGGTGACGGCGACAGCGGCCACGCATGACCGACAGCGCTAGCGGCGGGGAATTCGACCTGCCGCGGATCGAACGTGCGGTCAGGGAGATCCTGCTCGCCATCGGCGAGGATCCGGAACGGGATGGCCTGCTTGACACGCCGGCCAGGGTCGCGCGGGCCTACGCGGAGCAGTTCGGCGGGCTGCGGCAGCGCCCGGCGGATGTCCTCACCACGGTCTTCGACGCCGGCCATGACGAGATGGTCATCGTCCGCGACATCGAGATGTACGCGACGTGCGAGCATCACCTGGTGCCATTTTTCGGCGTCGCGCACATCGGCTACATCCCGAACGTCAAGGGCCAGATCACCGGGCTCTCTAAGCTGGCCCGGCTGGTCGATGTCTACGCCCGGCGTCCGCAGGTGCAGGAACGGATGACCAGCCAGATCGCCGACGCCCTCGTGGAGAGCCTGGAGCCGCGCGGCGTGGTCGTGGTCATCGAGGCGGAGCATCTGTGCATGGCGATGCGAGGGGTGCGCAAACCGGGCGCGCGGACGGTAACCTCGGCGGTGCGAGGCTCCTTCCGCGATAACGACGTGACCCGCGCCGAGGCGATGAGCCTTATTTACGGCCGTCACTGATTTCTGCTCGGCCCGATTTTCCGGGTGGGCGCGGATTTTCGCTTAGGCACTGATTTTCCCGTTTGACACTGAACGAAAACGCGCTCTGCCGCGTCTATTAGATTGGCCGGTCTCGACGAGATCCGGCGGGGGGACAATGAGGACTATCCGGACATCCCGGTACTGCTTACTGTCTTCGTCCCGCCAGGCTAGGAACCTTTGCCTAGGCTTGGAGGTACCGTGAGAGCAGGACGCGAGGTGGCGCGATGCCGACGCTGACCCATCGTGATCTAGGGCCTGATAGGAAAGCTGCCGAGATGAGCGACAGCGACGACGCTGGACACGCGAGCGGGGCGGATCTTCAGGCGGCCCGGGCGGGCGACGCACATGCTCCCGCCGAGTCAGCCAGCTTTGCCGACCGCAGGCGGCACCATGCCTGGGTGCCCCGCATGGCCGCGCTGTTCACCATGCTCATCGGCCTCTCCGACATCATCGGCATCTTCAAGCCCGGCTGGCCGCACCGGCTGCATAAGCTCACGCACCTCGTGCCCGGAACGCTGACGAACGTCACCCGCAGCGCCGACGTCATCATCGGGCTGACCCTGCTGCTCCTGGCCCATGGCCTGCGCCGCAGAAAGCGCCGGGCCTGGCAGGCGGTGGCCGCGCTGCTGGCGTTCGACATCGGCATCCACTTTTTTCATTCGCAGCGAATCATTACCTCGATAGTCGCGTTCGTGGTGCTCATCGCGCTGCTCTACTTCCGGGACGAGTTTTACGCCGAAGGAGACCAGCGCAATCGCTGGCGGGCGCTCTGGACCTTCGCCGGCCTGGTGGTCGCGGACGTTGCGATCGGGCTGACCTACATCCTGCTAGCCCGGCGGCTGGCGGCCGACTACTCGCTGGGCCAGCGGGTGTGGGAGGTCATCACCGGCCTGGTCGGGGTGTCCGGGCCGGTGCAGTGGGTGCCGGAGGCGCGGGGCGATCTGTTCGCCATCCTCACCAGCGCGCTCGGCTTGTTCACCCTCATCGTCACCGCCTACCTGTTCCTGCGCCCGGCTGAGCCCAGGGCCAGGCTCGGCAAGGCGGACGCCGGCCGGGTCAGGGAACTGCTCGGCAAGTACGGGGACCGGGACTCACTTGGCTACTTCGCGCTGCGGAACGACAAGAGCGTGATCTGGTCCCCGACCGGTAAGGCCTGCATCTGCTACCGCGTCGTCTCCGGGGTGATGCTGGCCAGCGGTGACCCGATCGGCGACCCGGAAGCCTGGCCCGGCGTGATCGCGCCCTTCCTGGACGAGGCGGCCCGGCA
>PMOU01000618.1 GCA_003161205.1 Actinomycetota bacterium
TGGGCGCTCTCACTACCTATGAGTTGAACCGCTACCGCCGTGAGCTAGAACGCGCGCTGAAGGGTCTTGGTGTCGGTGTCCCCGCGCGGCGTCTGGTCCAGGACAAGCTCGCCCAGGTGCTTGCGGAGCAGGATTCCCGGGCCCGGGCCCGGATCCGGGCCGACCGCCAGCCCGACCTGTGATCCATCCGCAGTAGCCTCGCCCCAGCTTGGCGGGACTAAGTTAGGCGCGGGACGCACCAATCACCGGTCAGCGACGCATTACGAGAGGCATGCTCCCGAGCCGCACACGCCCTAGCTGCACCGATAGCACCGGTCATTGCACTGATGGCACCCGTCGCGCTGGGACTATCCGGCGACCCGGTCCACGCCCTTAAGCTCGCCCCATGCGGTCTGCTACATGACGTGACCGCTGCCAAACTGGGCCGTATCTGGATCAGGCGGCGCCGCTGCGCGGCGCCGGGNNCCCGCGCCGTCCCAACGCCGCAGCCAGGCCCCCGATCAGCTACGGTCACTCGTCGTGCAGCGCGGTGTTGCGCACAGCCGTCTCCCCGGCAGCTGTCAGCTGCCGCAGGTCGCTGATCACGTACCGCGCCATAGCCTCGGGCAAGACCGCGCGATGCTCTACGGGGAGCCGCTGGCCGAACTGGTCCAGCAGGCGCGCCTGCTGCCGCGCGGCAGACACCAGCCGGGCCAGGTCAAGGTCCGCGACTGTAGCGGCCATGTCCGGCGGGACCATCTCCGGCGCGAAGTCCAAGATGCTGATCACGCCGAACTGCGGATCTGGCACACCATCGGCGACCGCTTGCAGGCGCCAGAGCTGGTCCCGCGCGTTGTTCAGCTGGATGACCGCTTCCCATGCCGATCCGCGGCGCAAGTACTTCCCGACGTCGGCGAGAGCACACCAGCCGTGAAAGGCCCACTCCCGGACCTGGGCAGGCGTCGGCGGCTCCCGGAAAGGACGACTCACAATCACCGCGTCCGGGTCGTACAACGCCACGACACCCGCGAAAGGCTCAGCGCTGGCGTATGAGACCGGAAAGACCACTAGGTCCACCTGACACCGGTCGGCGTACTGGACGAAGATCCGCACGTGAGCCGCCGCGACAGACGGGAGCTGGTGCTGATAGCTGTCCACCAGCTCCCCGAGGCCTTCCACGGCCGCACGGACTTCCGGGATTGCCGCCGCGAAGTCATTGTCCCGGACGCCTATTGCCAGGTCCAGATCTGACAGGTAGTCACCCGCACCGCGGGCTAGCGAGCAACCGATCACCAGCCATCGGATGTTCTCCTCGGCTTCACAAAAGGACAGCAGCCCGCGCAACAGCATCCGCTGGCCAGCCATCTCGTCAGGCAACTGGTCAATCCACGTCGTGTCACTCACCGGCATGCCGACCACATTACGACGCCAAGGGCCCGGGGCACCTCAATCCGGGAGTGCCTAGTACCTCCACGACGGCCCGCGGGGCACGCGCTTGGCAAGCAGGAACGTCGCATGCCCATGCCGAAGATTTGAAGCCGCAGCCAGTCCAATTCCGCCTTGTGCCGAAGCTCATCCCAGCGACGATTTATGCTTCATTTGCCGACGAGGGCTTACGCGCCAGCAGGTAGCCTTGGCCAGTCTTCTCGTTGCCTTCCGGCTCACGTACGGCTGACGTCCACATCTCGAAACCCGTCTCGCGCAGAAGTCTCGCGACGTTTTCCGGTTGCTCCTGGTACCAGTTCATCGATACAGGAGTGCTGAGGAACTCAGTGCGGTGGCCCTGCTCATTGCCGATCTGGAAGACCAGCATCAGCATCCCGCCTGGTGCCAGCACCCGGTGAAACTCGGTGAATACTTCGTGCCGCCGTTCTGGCGCGATGTGGATGATCGAGTAATAGGCGAGCAGCCCGCCGAGGGTCGCTGCGGGCACGTCCAGCGCCAGCATCGATCCCTCTTCAAAGCGCAACTGCGGATACGTACGGCGCGCCAGTGCCACCATCCCGGGTGACAAGTCAACGCCGAAGGCATCAAGTCCCAGGCGGGACAGCAGAATGGTCACTCTCCCCGCGCCGCAACCGACATCGGCGACAGGCCCGTTGCCATGGGCTCGCACCAGTTCCGCGAAAACGGCGAACAGCGCCCGGTCCAGGGGCCGATTGCCCAGGTCTGCGTTCACAACGTCCGGGTGCTCGGAGGCAAGGGCGTCGTACGAATCGCGCGTTGCGGCCAGCGAAGCATCTGTCATAGCCATCTTCCTCGGCTAGCTAGGCTAGTTAGACTTAACTGACTAATTATTGGGACTGTTTTCTGTTGGGGTAGATTCGTCGTAAGTTCGTTGAATGGCAGAACTAGTGGTGGCGTCTTCATCTAGGTAAGATACAGGGGATGATCTGGAAGACTTGTTCAGCTAGCCAATAGCGTCTCCCGCCGCGGCCGCGTGATCCGATATCTGTCAGCCACCCGCGTTCAGCAGCGTGATTGATCAGGTTGCGTGCACCCTGATTGGTGAGATGAAGCGCGCGCTCCGCCCGGCCCACTGTCACGAAGGGGTTAGTGAAAAGGAGATCCACGATGCCCCCTATGCGTGATCTAGATTTCGCAGATTCGCTTATGTAGCTTTCGCGAAGCTCTATTAGTTTACCTGCCCGATCGACTGCGTCTTCGGCCGACCTCGTCACCGCGGTTAGAAAAAGCTGCAAGTATGCCTGTATTTCTCCTCTTTCTCTGACGTCTTCCAGACGTGCGTAGTATTCGCTGCGATGGTTCTCCAGGTAGCCGGAGATGTACAACAGAGGGGCGGTCAGTCGGCGCTCGTTCATTAGCATTAGAGTGATGAGCAGTCGACCCATGCGACCATTGCCGTCCAGGAATGGATGGATCGTTTCGAACTGATAGTGCATCAAAGCACAGCGAATTAGGGCGGGGAGCCGACTCTTTTCGTTGACAAAGCTGTCCCAGTCGGTCAGAAGTCCCGATATCTCTTCTGGAAGTGGGGGGACGTATGTAGCGTTGTCCGGGCTATCAGTAGGTGATCCGACCCAGACCGGAGTTCGGCGGAACTCTCCAGGCAGTTTTTCCTCGCCACGGACACCGGCCATAAGTACCTGATGCACTTGTTTTATCAAGCGTTCCGTAATAGGTAGATCCCGCAGGAGTCGGGTACCTTCTCGAGTTGCTTGGAGGTAACGAGCCACCTCGGCTACATCGTCGCTCTGCGGTTGCTCTGTCCCGCTCGCTTCCGCTTTCAAGACTTCTGACAGCGATGCTTGAGTTCCTTCGATACGTGAACTGGCTAGAGCTTCACTAGTTAGGTAGGGCCCAACCAGCAGCTCGGATCAGCTTTCCGAGGCCCTGAAGGAGGCCAAGCGCGTTGTCCGCCTCAGAGAGCGCGTAGACAGTCTCAGCGTCGAGAGCCAGCTCGCGCGGCATCGGATACGGCCGGAAGTACCAGAAGGCCCATTTGTCGCCCGGGCGTCGGGATGGCTCTCCGAAGTCCCGGCTGGTGAAGTTCTTAGCTTCCACCAGCGCAACATACCGTAGCAGGCATCGATTTTGGCCTCTAGATCCAACGTTTCGGTCGCTGCGTTGGAAGTTCGCGCGGAACATCCAACGTTGGTTGCCATGCCAACCCGTAGATCCAACGTTTCGGTCGCTGCGTTGGAAGTTCGCGCGGAACATCCAACGTTGATAGCTGCGCCACACCTAACGCCCGCGTGTCGAGCAGGGCGAGGACCCGCGCGTGGTGCAGGACCTGATGGGCTGGTCGACCGCGGCGATGGCCGAGACCTACACCCATGTCCGTCCGCCCCGTCACCCACGCGCGGGTGGTGTCCTCGCTCGACAGGCGTTTCAGCTAGCGGTAGCCGCGCTGGGGCTGCATCTCGCTGAGCGCCTTGGCGACCGGGATCTTGGCGAAGTAACCGCCGCCGAACGCGATGCACATCAGCACGTACCAGAACTGCTCGGCCGCGGTCATCTGTGCCATGCCGGCGTCCTGGAGCGCCTTCTTGACGGGCACCTTGCAGAGGTAGCCCGCACCGAACGCGATGCACTCCAGGATATACCAGAAGCCCTCGGCGCCCGTGAGCGCGGTCTTGCGGGCACGCTGGGCGGCCTGCTGCGGCGGCCGGTGGTCCCGCGGGGCTGAGGGCCGCTGCGGCTGCGGCACGGACGGTATCTGCCCGTACCCGTCCCGGCCGTGCTGCGGTGCGCGGTCCCTGAACTGCGGCGGCGTGACCGGCCGCCCCGGATCGTTCCGCTTTGGCTGCCATCCACTCATTTCCCGCCCATTTGCCAGGTTTCGTCTGTGAACGTACATATGACGCCGGGGACTTCGCTCGGGATTACAGACGCGGAGGCCGGGTGAGGGTCCTTGGCTGGCATCCTGGCTGGCTACGGCGTTCGAACGGTTTTCGAGTCTTATTATCTGAGCTGGAGCCACCTATCGGAATCGAACCGATGACCTACGCATTACGAGAGGCATGCGACCCCGCCGTATATGCGCTAGCTGCACCGATAGCACGGGTAATAGCACTGATAGCAAGCGCGGCGCTGGGATAGTCCGGTGACTCGGTCCACGAACCGGTCCACGATCGAGGCCCTGTCATATCATATCCAGCTACTGTGCGTAACATCACCCGACGGCCACTCCATTCACCCTACGGACGGGCCAGCCCTCATAAAACCGACGGTTTTCAAGAGCGTTCGTGATACACCGTCCGTATCCGCTCCTACCTGGACTTCTGGCATGTCCGCCCGCTGCTTCGCTCAAGATCATCCCGCGTATATCCCGCGATGACCGCGAGCTGCTACGGAATCACGGGGTTGTGAGAGGTTCCCGCCCCTTGGGGGCGCCCGCTGCGGTGCTGGCGCGGATCGATGAGCGCATTAAAGCCGTACGGGCTCTCCATTTAGCCGGAGTAAGCTGAGACCGTGGCTGAGATTCGTGGCGGGCTGCACTACCCGCGCTCGATAGGCGAGTTCAAGGACAG
>PMOU01000226.1 GCA_003161205.1 Actinomycetota bacterium
TAGGTGATCTCGCCCAGGCAGTCACAGCCCAGGGCCAGCGACGTGGTCATGAAGCCCAGGCCCCACTCGCCGATGTCGAACGCGGTCCGGCGGTAGTGGTCCGGGCTGGCGTCGCGGTACGGCACGACCATCTCCGCGAACGACAGCCGGTGCGCCACCGGCCGCAGCCGCCCCGCGTCGCGGAACCCCACCTGGTGCAGCACCAGGCCCTCGCGGTGGTTGAACCCCAGCCGCAGCTCCCAGTCCTGCCAGCGCAGCAGGTGACCCTCCAGGGCAAAGCCGGCCCCGGCGGGCTGGCTGATCTCCAGCGGGGCCACCTCGCGCAGCGGCTGGCCGATGAGCCTGGGCAGGTACTCCCCGCGCACGTCGGCCGGGGCGAAGACCTCGCCGCTATCCTCCAGTTCCAGCAGCGTCATCCGGTTCAGGTCGACGACCGGGTGCAGCCCGGTGACGTGATGGGCGTACGGGTTGCTCTCCTGGCTGTCCCGGCACCAGACGTCGCACCAGCCCAGCCGCAGGCCCCGGTAGCGTTCGGGTACCAGCGCGGCGCCGTAGGCCCACATGTCGGTCAGCACCAGGGACATGTCGGTGATCCCGCGGCGGGCCAGNNGTCCCCGGTCAGCGACACCACCGCCCGGTAGGCCTGCCCGTCCGCCCGGTCCCAGCCCACCACGATCGTCTCCCGGCCGGCCGCCGTCGCCGCGTCCTTGGCGGGCTCCCTGAGCTCGATCGAGGCGAACCGCCAGCTCTGGCCGATCTCGCGGTCGCGCCGCAGGATAGCCGCCGCCTGCCGGATCTCCCCGGCCGTCAGCGGGTCAAGCGGATGCTCCAGGCCGGCTTCGGACGGCTGGGCTGAGTTGGTCACGATCGTCCCTCCATTCCCGCAGGCCCATCCTGGCGGATGACCGGCGCCGCGGCCACACCCGGCCGGGCTCCACCGACATAACCATGGTCAAATTCTTTTTTCCGAACGAGCCCTGGCGTTTGCCCCCGGCCAGGAACCTGCTCGCACGCGGACATCGCTGCACGTCATGCTGCGGGCCGAGCGGGACCTGGCCCGGGCCCGCATGGCCGCCCGCGACAGTGCCAGCGACGAGACCGCCCCGGACCCCTTCACCGCCGCGATCACCGGCCTGCGCGCTCGGTTGCACTGCCAGCCCGTCCCTGCACAGGGTGGAAACCCTGGCCCGGCAGAACTCCCGGAGTGCGACCCGCTGAGGCTTGCGGAACGCGCTTGCGGCACGCGCTTGCGGCCCGTCGGCCCGAGGCCCTACGGTGCGCCCATGCACAGTGTGGATCCGACGACGGAGTCGATGATCAGGTCGGTGCTCGCCTACGCGGAGAACCGGCTGCGGCTGGACCCGGTCCCGCTGGACCAGGGACCGAAGGACCCGGCGGAGCTGGAGGCGGCGCTGAGCGGACTGCTCGGCCCCGAGCCGCACGACCCCGATCAGGTGCTCGGCGTGTACGCGTCGGTGCTCGCGCCCGCGGTGATCTCGGCGGACAGCCCGCGTTTCCTCGGCTTCATCCCGGCCGCGCCGACCAAGGCCTCGCTGCTGTTCGACATGCTGGTCTCCTGCGCGTCGATCCAGGGCATCTCCTGGCTGGAGGCGGCGGGCGCGATTCATGCCGAGAACCAGGTCCTGCGGCTGATCGCCGATGCCGCCGGGATGCCGGTCACGGCGGGCGGATGCTTCGTCTCCGGCGGTTCGGCCGGGAACCTGTCGGCACTGGTCGTCGCCCGGGAGGTGGCCAAACGCAAGGCCGGATCCGCCGCGGTCGGCCGCCGCTGGCGGGTGGCGGTCAGCGAGGACGCGCACTCCTCCATCGTCAACGCGCTGCGCATCTGCGAAATGGATCCGCTGATCGTGCCCGCCGAGGATCACCGGCTGACCGGCGCGGCCCTGCGAGCCGCGATCGGCGCGGACGGCCACCCCGAGTCGATCGCCGCGGTCGTGGCCACCTCGGGCACGACCAACGCGGGCATCATCGATGACCTGGCCGGGGCGGCCGCCGTCGCGCGGGAGCACCGCCTGTGGCTGCACGTGGACGGCGCCTACGGCGGCGCCGGCCTGTTCGCGCCGAGCGTGCGGTCCCGCTATGACGGCATCGAGCACGCCGACTCTTTCATCGTGGACCCGCACAAGTGGCTGTTCGCCCCGTTCGACTGCGCAGCCCTGCTGTACCGGGACCCGTCGATCGCCAAGTCGGTGCACAAGCAGGACGCCTCCTACCTTGACGTCATCCACGACACGCCGGGGGAGTGGAACCCGACCGACTACGCCTACCACCTGACCCGGCGGGCCCGGGGCCTGCCGCTGTGGTTCTCCCTCGCCGTCTACGGGGTGACCGCCTACGGCGAGGCCATCGAGACGGCGATCGCGCTGGCCCGCCAGACCGCGGCGGAGATCAAGTCCCGGGACCACCTGGAGCTGATCCGCGAGCCCGAGCTCGGCGTGGTGCTCTTCCGCCGCCGCGGCTGGACCTCCCCTCAGTACAAGCGGTGGGCGGACCAGCTGCTCGAGGATCAGGTGGCCTTCATCCCGCCGTCGGCCTGGGAAGGCGAGACCGTGGCCAGGTTCGCGTTCCTGCACCCGCATACGCCGCTGGACCTGGTGCGGGAGATCCTCGACCGGATGAACTGAGGCCGGCCGAACCTGGCCGCCGGCCGCGACGGGCACCGGGGGCCTGGGCATCTCCAACAACCCGGACACCGGCACGCCGCCGTAATCCCATGAACCACGTGCCGTCACCCATTCGGCGCAGCCGGGAATTTCCTTTCCTCCCGGCGATAAACTACGGGCTTGTCGTGAGCACGGCCTAACCGCACGGCCTGAAAGCGAGAGTCCGGACACCATGCGCTGGTCCAAGATGCACATCCCCACGCTCCGCGACGATCCGGCTGACGCCGGGGCGCCAAGCCACCGCCTGCTGCTGCGGGCCGGGTACATCCGCCAGCTGATGGCCGGGCACTACTCGCTGCTGCCCCTCGCCCAGCGGGTCCGGCTCAAGGTGATCGAGATCATCCGCCAGGAGATGGACGGGATCGGCGCGCAGGAGATCCTGATGCCGGTCATGCACCCCGCCGAGCT
>PMOU01000587.1 GCA_003161205.1 Actinomycetota bacterium
TCCCGGTCCGCCGAGCTCAGCGCGACGACCACCACCTCGCCCGCCCCGATGCGAGCGCCGCCGATCTCGACCGGTTCCGCGGTGACGCGGTAGGTCCCGTGGTTGACCGGGCTCACGTACCGGAGAAGCTCCTCCACTGCGCCGCCGATCAGCGCCGGGTTGGCCCGCAGCCGGTCCAGCTCCGCCGGGTTGAGCAGCAGTGCGAGCATGCCGCTCGCGATCAGGTTGACCGTGGTCTCGTGTCCGGCCAGCATCAGCAGGAAGGCCATGGACACCAGCTCGTTCTCCCGGAGCCCGTCCCCACCCGCTTCCCCTTCCCCTTCCCCTTCCCCCTTCTCTCGCACCGTGATCAGCGCGGACAGCAGGTCGTCGGCGGGCCGTTGCCGCTTGGCGGCCAGCAGTGCCCGGAAGTAGCGGACCATCGCGGTGGCGTCCGCCTCGAACACCTCGGGTGAGACCGCGTCGGAGATGATGCTGGCCGACCATTTCCTGAAGTCNNATGCCGAGCAGCTCGCAGATCACCGTGATCGGCAGCGGGAAGGCGAACGAGGCCAGCAAGTCGACCTCGCGCCGATCCGACATCGCGTCAAGCAGCCCGGCGGTGATCGCCGTGATCCGCGGCCGGAGCCGCTCGACGTGGCGGGCGGTGAAGGCCTTGTTCACCAGCCTGCGCAGCCGTTCGTGGTCGGGCGGGTCCCGGTTGAGCATGTGCCCGTCCAGCGCGCCGTAGATCGAGTCCGGGTCAGGCTGCCAGCCCGGGTTGCTCTTCCGCAGCCGCGGATCAGCCAGCGCCGCACGCGCCTCGGCGTACCCGGTGACGAGCCAGGCGGGCGTCCCGCCCGGCATGATCACGGCGGAGACCGGCCGCTGGGCCCGCAGCCGCGCGTGCACGGCGTAGGGATCCCGGAAATACTCCGCGCCGAGGTGTTCGACCGTGCCCCGGTCCATGTCCGCTTCGGTCATCGGTGTCCCTCGTGAGATTCGCCCGTGCCCCCGCCCCGTAAGGGCCCCCGTGAGCCCTCCTATGTCAGCTTAAGTAATAACTTATACGTTGTAAAGGAATCGTCCGGCCCGTCGGCGGCCGGCCGCGGGCGGTCCTGGCCGCCGGCCGCGGGCGCTCGGCTGAGCCGGGAAGGCCACCAGTTCCACCGTCCGATCAGCACGGCCGCCGACGGCACCAGCAGGGTCCGGACGAGGAAGGTGTCCATCAGCACTCCCAGCGCGAGGCCGACGCCGACGTCCACGATCGTCCTGACGTTCTGCGCCCCCGCGCTGCCCGAGCCGACCACCGCCAGCACCCCGAACGTCCCGGCCAGCACCAGTCCGGCCGAGGTGACCGTGGTCCCGGTGGCCCCGACGGCCCGGGCGACGGCCTCGCGGAGCGGAAGGTGGTGGGCTTCCTCCCTGATCCTGCTCATGACCAGGATGTTGTAATCCTCCCCGAGCGCGAGCAGGAAGATGAACATCAGGAACGGCAGGATGAAGGTCAGGCCGCCGCTGCCGCCGAGCTTGATGAAGATGACCACGGAGAGCCCGAGGGCGGCGGCGAACGACAGGCCGACCGACGCGATCAGGTACAGCGGCGCGATCAGCGAGCGCATCACGATGCACAGCAGCAGCCCGATGACCACGATCGCCACCGGGAAGACGTGCAGCAGGTCGCTGTCGGAGATCTGGCTGATGTCGTAGAAGGCGGGTGCCTCGCCGCCGACCCCGTACTGGCTGGACCCGAGCGTCTTGGCCGCCGTGGCCGCCTCGGTGCGGATCGACGGGACGGCGTTCATCGCGGCGGTGGTGGACGGGTCGCCCGCCTTCAGGCCGGTCTCGAACTGGATCGTCGTGCCGTCCGGGCTGACGTACTGCGCGGTGGCCCGGTAGGCCTCGTAGGTGGCGAGCGGGACGCTGCTGTGCCCGGCCGGAACCGCGGGCAGCGCCGCGGCGTTCCCCAGCGAGGCGTGCAGCGCCAGGTACTGAGCCGCCGTCAGCGTGACGCCCGCCGGGTTCAGCGGGCCGGTCACGCCGGTGAACAGCCCGCTCGAGGTGAGCTGGCTCGTCGCGGTGGTGATCGCGCCGGTCTCTTTCCAGGCCGGCTGGGACAGCTTGTAGACCAGGTTCGTCGGGTTGGCCGAACTGGTCGGGAAGTGCTTGTTGAGCAGCGCGGTCCCCGCCGCGGAGTCGGTGCCGGCCGGCGCGTTGATGGACCCGCCGAATCCGCCCGGCTGATACGCGGTCACCGCGATCGCGAGCGCGCCGAAGACGACCACGCCGATGGCCAGCGGGATGGCGGGGCGGGCCACGACCCGCGTCGCGATCCGTCCCCACAGGCCGGTCTTACCGGTTCCCGCACGCGTCTTGCTCGGCCAGAACGCGGCCCGGCCGAACACCGCGAGCAACGCGGGCAGCAAGGTGAGCCCGGCCAGCAGCATCGTGCCGATGCCGATGGCCAGCGGGATGCCGAGCTGGGAGTAGATCTGGAAGGTGGCCACGAGCAGGGACAGCAGGGCCGCGATCACGGTCGCGGCGGAGAAGGTGATGGTCTCACCGACCCGGATCAGGGCCGACCGCACCGCGTCCTTCGGGTCCGCTCCGTCGCGCAGATTTTCCCGGACCCGGAAGACCAGGAACAGGCCGTAGTCCGTGCCGGCCCCCAGGACCAGCACGATGAGCAGCAGCTGAGCGAGCTGGGAGACCTTCAGGCCCGCGTGCGCCGCCTCGCCGACCAGCGGCCCGGAGATGGCCACGGCCAGGAACGCCGGGAGCAGCGTGATCAGCGGCGCGAGCAGTGACCGGAAAATCAGCAACAGCAGGACCAGGATGAACAGCGCGGACAAGAGCTCCACCTGGTTCCCGGTGGTGCCCGACTTCGTTTGCTGGTCGACGTTGATCGCGATGTCCCCGGCCAGGTGGACCTGCAGCCCGGCCGGCGGTCCGGCCCGCGTGATCTGCGCGCGCAGGTCCTTGATCAGCGTGGTCTGCGCGTCCTGGTTACTGTTGCTGACGTCGGACAGCACCTGAAGCTGCTCGGCCTGCTGGTCGGAGGACCGGCCGAGATCATGCACCGACACGACGGTCGGCACCGAGCCGAGCTCGTGCTGCAGGCTGGCCAGCCAGGCCGTGTCGGCGCTGGTCAGGGTGCCCTGGCCGACCGCCGCGACCACCGGCACCGGGGTCAGGTTCGTCCCCCCGAACGGCGACGCGAGCTGCGCGGCTTTCTCACTCGGCGCGCTGGCCGGCAGGAAGGCGCTGTTGTTGCCCTGGGTGACGCTGTTCAGTGACGGCAGGAAGTGCGGCACAGCGAACGCCGCGATCAGCCAGGCCGCGATGACGACCCAGCGAAATTTGACGGCGAACGCGCCGATTCCCCCGAAGATGGCGTGGATGCGCACCGCGCAAGCCTATCGTGCCGGACCGCGCCGACAAATTCCTATACCCCTCGGGCGGCGGCGGGAAACCGGAGACCGCCGGGGCCCTGTCCGGCGGCTGCTGGTGGAGGTGTGGCGGTATCGTTCCGGGGCATGGCCCTGATCAGCGTGGTTATCCCCGTCCACGGGGTGCAGGACTACCTGGATCGCTGCCTGGACTCCGTGCTGGCCG
>PMOU01000365.1 GCA_003161205.1 Actinomycetota bacterium
GCGGGCAGCCTGTTCCACCTGCCGGTGGTGGCCGGAGTCAGGCTTGAGGACGCCGTCGCGTCGATGCGGGACGCGGGCCTGCGGATCGTGGCCGCGGACGGCCGGGCGGGCCGTTCCCTGGAGGACCCCGACGTGCAGGCGCGGCTGGCCCAGCCCACGGCGTGGATGTTCGGCAATGAGGCGTGGGGGCTGCCGCCGGAACTTGTCGCGCTGGCCGACGAGCCCATCGCGGTGCCCATGTACGGGCGGGCGGAAAGCCTCAATCTGGCGGCCGCGGCCGCAGTGTGCCTCTATGCGTCAGCGCGTGTGCAACAAGCACATTCTGTAACAGGACAAGATGATTCGTGATTTCTCTATGGTGGCGTACAGTATGTGAATTGCAACATAGAGAATTCATGTCTCAGGACTGTCACAATGACAATTTCCGCGCTAGAGTCTGATCACAATCTGTTACCCATACCGTGACCACTTCCGGCCGCCGGACGATCGCAGTGCGGCCACGCCGGACGGAGGCTTCGCTGCAGTGGACAAGCTCATATCGAGCCGGGCGTCATCGGACCCTGTGAAGGCCCAGACACCCAGAAACCGCGAGACCGCGAAGGGTCATGACGCCGGCATCAGCCCGCTACCGGAAGGACCGGTCCCGATCGGGAGCCTGGTCTTTGCCGATGAGCTGCCAGACGGGGTGGTCGTGGCCGACGAAGCGGGCCGCGTTGTCGTGTTCAACCGGGTCGCCGCCCGCCTGACCGGGCTCGAGCCGGCCGAAGTCATCGGCAAGTTCGTGTTCGATGTGCTGCCGCTCCGCGACTCCGATGGGCGTGACTGGTGGGTTCACGCCGATCCGTATCACGGCCTGCTGACCCGCACCCGTCACCCCGAGCGATCGCTGTACCTGTCAAACGGCACCGAGGTCCTGGTCTCCGTAGGCTACGTGCGCGATCGTCAGCCGGGCACGTCAGGCCTGGGTACCCAGCGCCCTGGCTCGGTCCGGCGGCTTGTCATCAGCTTGCGCGGTGCTGAGCAGCGGGAACGGCTCGAGCGCAGCCGCGCCGAGCTCGTGTCGACCGTGGCCCACGAGCTGCGCTCCCCGCTCACCAGCGTCAAGGGCTTCACCGCCACGTTGCTCAACAAATGGACCCGGTTCACCGACGACCAGAAGCGCGTGATGCTGGAGACGGTGAACGCCGACGCCGACCGCGTGACCCGGCTCATCACCGAGCTCCTCGACGTGTCCAGGATCGAGTCCGGCCGGATGGAGGTCCACCGGCAGCTGGTGGACCTGCCTGACCGGGCGAGGAAGATCATCGCGGGCCACGTCGCGTCGGGTGACGCCGAGGACCGGTTCCGGCTCGAGGTCCGCAGCGGGATGCCTGAGACCTGGCTGGATGCCGACAAGATCGACCAGATTCTCGGCAACCTGGTGGAAAACGCCGTCCGGCACGGAGCTGGTATCGTGACGATCGTGGTGGAACCAGCACATTTGGGTGACGGCGCGGCGCAAACGCCGTCCGGCGTGGCTGACGCGGCCGCCGTCTCGGTGCGCGACCAGGGTGAGGGCATCTCTCCGGAGGTAGCGCCCCGGGTGTTCCGCCAGTTCTGGCGGGGCAAGCGCCGTGGGGGTACCGGCCTTGGCCTGTACATCGTCAAGGGCCTGGTCGAGGCCCACGGCGGCACGATCGGCGTGTGCTGCGCGCCCGGCGGCGGCGCCGAGTTCCGATTTATCGTGCCCGCGGGGACTGTCGCGGGCTAAGAGCGCTGGCTCGGTAAGGTAATGTCCCTTCGGGCTATCCAGCACAGCGATCGGCGGGCTACGTCCTGCGCATGAACCGCGCGGGCGGGGAGACGTTGGGGCCGCGCCGACGCTAGCCGGTTGGCGCTTCGCGTTGACGCGGAGCTGTCACCACGGCCCGTTCGGCGAAATAACTCGCTGGATCCCCAGCAGACCCGCAGGNNGCGCGCGCTTGACGAGGCCCTCGCCGCCATCGCTGCCGCTCGGACGCTCGAGGAGCTGAAGTCAGCGCGGATCGCGCACGACGGTGACCGGGCCCCGCTTTCGCTGGCCCGCGGGGAGATCGGCGCGCTCCCGCCCGAGGCCCGCGCCGAGGCGGGGAAGCGGGTGGGCGCGGCCCTCGGCCGGCTCCGCGAGTCGCTGCGGCAGCGCCAGGACCAGCTGGAAGCCGAACGTGACCGGCAGGTGCTGATCACCGAGGCGGTCGACGTCACGCTGCCCGGCGGCCGGATCCCGCCCGGCGCGCGCCATCCCGTCACCTCGCTCGCCGACCGGCTGTCCGACGTGTTCGTCGCGATGGGTTACGAGGTCGCGGAGGGCCCGGAGGTCGAGGCCGAGTGGTACAACTTCGACGCGCTGAACATCCCGCCGGACCACCCGGCCCGGGAAATGCAGGACACGATCTTCATCGCCGGGCAGGCCGGGCACAATGGGGCCAAGTCCGGCATGGTGTTGCGGACCCACACCTCGCCGGTGCAGATCAGGTCCATGCTCACCCGCCCGCTGCCGCTGTACGTGGTCAGCCCGGGCCGGTGCTACCGGTACGAGACGGCCGACGCGACGCACAGCTCGGTGTTCCACCAGATCGAGGGGCTCGCGGTCGATGAGGGCCTGACCATGGCCGACCTGCGCGGCGCGATCCAGTCATTCGTGGACGCCATGTTCGGCACGGGGCTGCGCACCCGGCTGCGGCCGGATTATTTCCCGTTCACCGAGCCGTCGGGCGACGTGTCGATGGAATGCCATATCTGCCGGGGAGCCTCGGCGAAAGCGGGCGGCGAGCCGTGCCGGGTGTGCCGGTCGCAGGGCTGGATCGAGATCGCGGGCTGCGGCATGGTGAACCCGCGGGTGCTGGTGTCGTGCGGCATCGACCCCGACCGGTACAGCGGGTTCGCGTTCGGGCTGGGCATCGAGCGCAGCCTGATGATCGGGCACGGGCTGGCCGGTATCAAGGACACCGCCGAAGGCGACGTGCGGTTCAGCCGGGCGTTCGGGATGGAGATCTGAGATGAGAGTGCCGCTTTCCTGGCTGCGCGAATATGCGCCGCTGCCTGAACCTGTCGACGCCACCGAAGTGGCGCGGCGGCTGACCGCGGCCGGGCTCGAGGTCGAGGCCCTGGAGCCGGTGGGTCACGACATCCGTGGCGTAGTGGTCGCGCAGGTGCTCTCGATTGAGGAGCTGACCGGACCCCAAAACCTGAAGAAGCCGATCAGGTACTGCCGGGTCGCCGTCTGCGACGAGCAGCTCTCCGGCCCGGCCGACGAGGCCTCGGGGGTGATCTGCGGCGCGGTCAACTTCGCTGTCGGCGACCGGGTCGCGCTCGCGCTACCGGGCGCGGTGCTGCCCGGCGGGTTCGAGATCGGCGCGCGCAGGACATACGGCCACGTATCCGAGGGGATGATCTGCTCGGCCCAGGAACTGGCCATCGGCGAAGATCACTCCGGCATCATCGTGCTGCCCCCGGACGCGCCGCTCGGCGCCGATTTCGTGTCCTACGCGGGGCTGCGCGACGAGGTATTCGAGGTGGCGGTGACGCCCGACCGCGGCTACGCCGTGTCGGTGCGGGGAATCGCCCGGGAGCTCGCGAGCGCGTTCGGTGTGCCTTTCACCGATCCCGCCTCGGTCGGCCTGCCGCCCGGCTCGGGGGTCGGCGACATCGATGCGGTCGGCGCGGAGGTCTACCCGGCGCGCATCGGCGACCAGGCCGGCTGTGACCGGTTCGTGCTGCGCGAGGTCCGCGGCTTCTCCCCGGCGGCCCAGCCGCCGCTGTGGATGCGGGTGCGGCTGGCCCGGTGCGGGGTCAGGTCCGTGTCGCTCGCGGTCGACGTGACCAACTACCTGATGCTGGAACTCGGGCAGCCGCTGCACGCGTTCGACCGGTCCAAGCTGACCGGCGAGATCGTGGTCCGGCGGGCGCAGCCGGGGGAGAAGCTCGAGACGCTGGATCACGTGGTCCGCACCCTCGACCCGGACGACATCGTGATCACCGACGCGTCCGGGCCGATCTCCATGGCCGGCACCATGGGCGGCCTGTCCACCGAGATCGACGCGGACTCCACCGACCTGGTGATCGAGGCCGCGCATTTCGACGCCGACCGAGTCGCCAAGATGAGCAGGCGGCACAAGCTGCACAGCGAGGCGTCCTACCGGTTCGAGCGCGGCGTGGACCGCGAGCTGCCGCTGCGCGCCAGCGCGAAGGCCATCGCCCTGCTGTCCGAACTTGGCGGCGGCCGTGTGGTGCCTGGCTGCACGCACGCGTCGGTCGACGTGCCGCCGGTGCTGATCTCGATGGCCGCGGACTACCCCGACCGGGTGGCCGGCGGGGTGTACGGCCGGGACATCGTCATCCGCCGGCTGCGTGAGGTGGGGTGCACCGTGCGGGAGACCCGGACGTCGGCCGCGCCGACCGTCGCCCCGTGGCGGGCGGACCGCCGCGCCGATCCGGCCCCGCAGGGAACCGCGCTGATCCCCACGCTCGAGGTGACCCCGCCGTCCTGGCGTCCTGACCTCACCGACCCCGCCGATCTGGCCGAGGAAGTGATCCGGCTGGAAGGGTACGAGAACCTGGCCGCCCGGATGCCCCGCGCGCTGGCCGGGCGGGGACTGACACCGCGTCAGCGGCTCCGCCGTTCCGTGGGCCGCACGGTGGCCGAGGCCGGGTACGTCGAGGTGCTGTCGTCGCCGTTCGCGTCCCGGTCCGACGCCGACCTGCTGGGGCTGCCACCCGAGGACATGCGCCGTCCGGCGGTCGTGGTGGCCAACCCGCTGAGCGAGGATGAGCCGCTGCTGCGGACCACCTTGCTCCCTGGGTTGTTCCGGGTCCTGGGCAGGAACATCGGCCGCGGCTTCGCCGACACCGCGCTCTTCGAGATCGGCCCGGTTTTCCGGCCGCGGCCGGGTGCCGCGGCGTCAGCGCCCATCCTTGCGGTCGACCGGGGGCCTTCGGTGTCCGAACTCGCCTCGATCGAGGCCGCACTGCCCGACCAGCCGCTGTGGCTGGGCGCGGTGCTGGCGGGCGACCACGAGCTTCCTGGCTGGTGGGGGCCGGGAGTTCCGGCGTCCTGGGCGGACGCGATCGAGGCGGCGCGAGCCGTCGGCCGGATCTGCCGGGCGTCGCTTGACGTGCGCGCCGACCGGTACGCGCCCTGGCATCCCGGGCGCTGCGCGGCCATCTACGCGCGGGTCGCTCCCGCCCCCGCCGGCGACGGCGACGCTGGCGGGCGGGAGTGGCTGGCCGGGCACGCGGGCGAGCTGCATCCGCGGGTGATCCAGGCGTTCGGCTTGCCGGAGCGGTCTTGCGCGGTGGAGCTTGACCTGTCCGTCGTGTTCGCCGCGGCGGAGGGCAACGGCGCCGTGCAGGCGCCGCAACTGTCGGGCTATCCGCTGGCGACCCAGGACGTGGCGCTGATCGTGGACGCGGCCGTGCCCGCCGCTGAGGTGGAAGCGGCCCTGGTGGCCGGGGCTCCCCGGGAGCTGCTCGAGGACGTGCGGCTGTTCGACGTGTACACCGGAGCCCAGGTCGGCGAGGATCGCAAGTCGCTGGCCTACACGCTCCGGTTCCGGGCCCCCGACCGGACGCTGACGGTGGCGGAGACCACAGCCGCCCGCGACGCGGCCGTCGCCGAGGCCGGGCGCCGGGTCGGCGCGGTCTTGCGGGGCGCTTGATCCCACCGGAGTCTGGCTTATGCTGCCCG
Organism: Actinomycetota bacterium; assembly: GCA_003161205.1. Next base: position 5,705 of record PMOU01000365.1, read on the forward strand.
GTTGCTAAGGGGTCCACGGTCGGTCAGGATGTGATTACCCAAGACTACGTGAAGCGCTTAGCCGGAGGGCGACATAACCAGACACGCGGTGGCCCGGGGGGGTGCGACTGAGCAGGCCGCGAAGACCACGTTCCGCGATGTGTTCGCCGTGGCGGAGTTCCGGGCCCTGTGGCTCGCGCAGCTGTTGTCGGTGGCCGGTGATCAGCTGGCCCGTGTCGCGCTGACGGTGCTCGTCTACGACAGGACCCGCTCGGCACTGCTCGCGGCGGTCACCTTCGTGGTGAGCGTGGTCCCGATGTTCATCGGCGGCGTGACCCTCGCCTGGCTCGCCGACCGGTACCCGCGTCGACGGGTGATGATCGCGTGCGACCTGATCCGGGCCGCTCTCGTCCTGATCATGGCCGTTCCGGGCATGCCCCTTGTGGCGATGGTGGCGCTGCTCTTCGTGGTGACGTTCGCCGGGGCACCGTTCACGTCGGCGCGGGCGGCCGTTTACCCCGACGTGCTGACCGGCGATACCTACCTGATGGGTACCGCGGTGACCCTCACCACGTTCCAGTTCGCGCAGGTCCTCGGCTTCGCCGCCGGTGGTGCGATCGTCGGTTTCTTCGGCATCCAGACGTCGCTGATCGTCGACGCCGCGACTTTCGTCGCGTCCGCGCTCATCGTCCGGGCCTGGGTGCGGTCGCGTCCCGCCGCACTGCCCTCGGCCCACAGTGGCCGGGCGCGTCGCGGTGAGCCAGCACGTGTGGTCGGCGTCATCGCCGGAACCCGCCTGGTCTTCGCCAACCGCGCCTTGCGTACCACCATGCTGTTCGGCTGGCTCGCTGCCTTCTACAACGGACCTGAAGGGGTAGTCACCCCGCTCGCCCGGGCGGTCGGCGGTGGCGCCGTCGCTGTCGGCGCGATCCTGGCCGCCCAGGCTCTGGGAGAGACCGCAGGGGCGATCGTCTTCAGCCGTTTCGTGGCGCCGTCGGCACGGCTGCGGTGCATGGGTCCGCTGGCCGTCGCCACCTGCGCCGTCCTGGTGCTCTTTATCTTCCAGCCTGACCTGCTCGACTCGCTGCTGATCCTGTTCGCATCGGGCCTGTGCGCTTCCTACCAGCTGGCGGCCAACGCCGCCTTCGTGCGGGCAGCACCGGGGGAACAGCGGAGCCAAGCCTTTGGCGTGGCTCAGGGCGGCATGAGCCTTGGCCAGGGAACGGTCATCATCCTGGCGGGAGCCGTCGCGGACCATCATTCCCCGGCGTCAGTAATCGCAGTGTGCGGCGCTGTGGGCGCCGTGGCGGCGCTAGCGATCGCGCTCAGCTGGAGCCGCGATCATGGCCACGCCGACAGGCACCATCAGCGCTCTCGGGGTTAGGCCCAGCCGTCGCCGCGCATGGCTGCTCCTCCTCTCTCTCCGTACTCTTACAAATCCTGTAAGTAACCCAAATAACGTCCTCGCCATGGCCGTGGTTCAGCCAAGGCGGCGCCGCACGCGACTTTAGTCCTTTCTGGATGCCGACTCACGGAAGGCGCCGCGACTACTTATTGTCGCTCCCCATTGCCCCATAGGGGAACTTTGCGCCTAATGTCGGAAATTATTTAAAAGTGCGTGACGTAGTGCGACTTAACTGTCTTACTGGGACCCCGAAGGACACTTGTGCTAAGGGGAGGTATGCTTACACCAGTGAGTAGTCACGTTTTCACGGTTTGCACCCACAGAGGCCGGGCAATGAGGGGACAATGATCAAGTGCGCACTGTTTATGTGGGGTAGCAGCGCAAGGATGGCATGAGGAGATACTGATGCGCTGGATCCGTCGCCTGCTACGGCGGACGACAGCGGTCAGCCGCTGGCCGGTCTGGACTCTGCCTCGCTGGGTCGTCGTCTTCCTGGTCGCGGTGATCGTGGTCGATCTTGCCGCCATCGGTGTTGCTGCATCCGTCACTACTATCCGGGCCCATGACCTGGCCTTGTTTGGCCTGCTGCTGGCGTGTACCGCCGCCTCGGTCGAGCTGACCAGGAAATCGGGGGAGCAGGGCGGAGTTACCAAGGACGTCCAGGGCGTCTGGGAACTGCCGATCGCCATTCTCCTGCCTCCGCTGTACGCGCTGATAGCCCCGATTGTCCGGATAGCACTGGTGCAGTTCCGGGTGCGCCGTGCCCCCGTCCACCGCCGGGTTTTCACGGCCGCCTCGAACGGCCTCTCATTCGGCGCCGCGTCGGTAACCTTCCACGGGCTCTCCGGCCTGATGGCCTCGACGACCGGAGGGACGTTCAGCCGCGGGCTGGTGTGGACCCTGCTGGTGGCCGTTACTGTCCTGGTCAGGACGGTGGTGAACAAGGCGATGATCATGGCGGTCGTCAAGGGCAACAACCCGGCCGCCCGGGTCGTGAAAGAACTGTTCGGCCGCGAGTCGCTTTATAACGACGGCGCCGAGACCAGCATAAGTGTCCTGGTCACCTACGGGGTGGCCGGGAACATCTTCCTTGCGCCTATTGCCCTGCCCGTCGTCACGCTGCTGCAGCGTTCACTGCGCCACGCCCAGCTGGTCAACGACTCGCGGGCCGATTCCAAGACGGGGTTGCTGAACGCGGCGACCTGGGAGCTTGAGTCCACCGCGGAGGTCGCACGCGCGGTGCGGACCAAGACGCCGCTGGCGATTGCGCTGCTGGACATCGACAAGTTCAAGGCAATCAACGACACCTACGGTCACATGGTCGGCGACCAGGTGATCAAGGAGATCGCGCGCACGCTCAATAGCCTGCTGCGCGATTACGACCTGGCCGGGCGGTTCGGCGGGGAGGAGTTTTCGCTCCTGCTGCCCCAGACGCGGGCCGTGGACGCTTTCCGTATCGCGGAGCGCGTGCGGGCTAACATCGCCGGTCTGAGCATCATCGCTCCGGGGGCGACCGGCGGGGAGCGGGTACAGGTGACCGTGTCCGTCGGGGTGGCCGCACTGGATAGCGGCAGCAAACGCGAGTACACCGACCTGATGGCCGCGGCGGATGCCGCGCTGTACCGGGCCAAGGCGGGCGGCCGCGACCAGGTCCAGATGATCAGCACGAGCAGGGGTCTCAGCGCGGTCAGCGGCGCGGACCGCGGTACCAACAGCGGCCGCACCGATGTGCCGAGCGCATTCCGCCGCGCTCAGAATTCGTAATCAGGCAGTCAGGACTCGCCGCACTATCGCGTTACGCGACGGCCGCGGTCCATGAAGCCAATGCTCAGCCCCAGTAGGTCGTGCGCATCGCGGGTCTCCTTTAAGGCGTGCTGGGCGGGTGCGGGGGGCGGGGTTAGCCCCAGTAGGTGGTGCGCATGGCGGGCTCCTTCCTTACAACGTGCCGCTACCTAGGACGGCTCACGCGGGCGGACCGGGATGGCTGAAATGGTGAGATTTCCGCTTATTCATCTTGCGGTCCGATACCGATGGGTGACCAGCCCGTCGGGGCGGGCCGCAGGGAAATATGTCACGTGCGAGTAGTCGCGTATTGACGGCAAGTTTGTTCATGCTGTGACAAAGTAGGACGTGAGCCGGCCCTTTGCCCAGCTGAGGTCGGCTTGGACGCGGACACCGAAGGCCAGGGAGGCACCCATGGATGCCACCTCCCGGCCACCTGGACGTGAGCGAGCGCTGAACGTCCGGGCTTGGCCGATCTGGGCCCTGTCGCGACCCTTGATGAGCTTCATCGTGATAGTGGTGCTGGCTAACGCGACCGCGATAGGGGTCAGCGCGGCATCGCTGTCCGTACATGCTCACGACCTGATTGTGTTCGGCTTCTTGCTAGCGTGCAATGCGGCCACTGTCGAACTTACCCGGCGGCCGAGCGACCACGAAGGCAACGTCAAGGACGTTTACGCGATCTGGGAGCTGCCCGTCGTTGTCCTGCTGCCTCCGCTTTACGCGCTTCTCATGCCCGCCGTTCGCTTTGCCCTGCTCCAATGGCGTGTCCGGCATGGCTCTGTCCACCGGCGCGTGTTCAGCGCCGCGGCGATCGGCATAGCTTACGGCTCCGCTTCCCTTACTTTCAGGACTCTCGCGCATCTTGCGCGAGGTGCCGAGCCGACTCCGGTACGTGACATAGGCGTCTGGCTCCTCCTCGTGGCGGCCTGCGCGATGGTGCAGTGGGCCGTCAACCAGGCCGTGATCCTGACCGCGATCAAGATGGCGGCCCCCGAGACCAGCGTGCGGGAAATGCTCTTCGGCGGCGAATCGCTGCACAACGACGTCACCGAGCTGTGCGTCGCCGTTCTCGTCACGCTGGCGATAGCGATGAGCCTGTTCACGGTGGTGGTCGCGCTGCCTCTTGTGACGTTGCTCCAGCGCTCCTTCCGGCATGCTCAGCTGCTCAAGGATTCCCGGGCCGATTCCAAGACGGGTCTGCTGAACGCGGCGACCTGGGAGCGCGAGTCGACGGCGGAGGTCGCGCGGGCGGTGCGGACCAGGACGTCGCTGGCCGTGGCGCTGCTGGACATCGACAAGTTCAAGGGGATCAACGACACCTACGGTCACCTGGTCGGCGACCAGGTCATCAAGGAGATAGCCCGCACGCTGAACAGCCTGCTGCGCGACTACGACCTCGCCGGGCGGTTCGGCGGGGAGGAGTTCTCTCTGCTGCTGCCCCAGACCCGGGCGGTCGACGCCTTGCGCATCGCCGAGCGTGTCCGCGAGAACATCGCCGCGCTGCGGATCGTCGCTCCCGGCGCGTCCGGCGGCGAACGGGTGCATGTCACCGTGTCGATCGGGGTGGCGGCGCTGGACAGCGGGAGCCGGCGCGAGTTCGCCGACCTGATGGCGGCGGCTGACGCGGCGTTGTACCGGGCCAAGGCCGGCGGCCGGGATCAGGTGCAGATGATCAGCACGACCAGGGGCCTGAGCGCGGTCAGCAGCATCGAGCGTGCGGGCGGCCCAGCCGCCGACGCGCCCAGCATGTTCCGCCGCCCGGCGGGCCGCGCCGTGAGCTCGTGACCGGTTTAGGCGTCTGTGGTCGAGGGGGTAGGGACGGCCAGGACGGCGAGGATCGCGGCGCTGCTGGTGTGGCACTGCGACGCGTTACCGGTGCTCAGCACCTCCGGGGTGGCGTACCCCTGGCAGGTCCAGCCGCTCACCGTGACCGGCGCGCCGCCGCCGTTACCCTGCACCTGGCCGCTCCTGACCTTGGCCGCGTACTCGGCCTCGATGCGCAATGCCGTGCCGCAGTCGACGGTGCCCCTGGCGACCTTGATGATGACCGGCACATTCACGGCGGTAAACGCGGTACCGCAGGTCGCGCCGACCCCGGCGGACCCTGGGCTCGAGGTCGTCTTCGCCGATGAGCAGCCCGCGAGCAGTCCGGCGCAGCAGGTCACCATGAGCACGGCCAGGCCGGCCCGGGAACCCCCCGGCCGCCCCTGCCGTCGCACGCCACCCCGCTCCACATGGCCAGCCTATGGCTCTTCGCAGGTTGCATATTAATGCGACATGATGAATACTCTTCCAAGATAGCGCAGACGCGAGGGACGGGTCCAGGCAAATGGGTGCGAGGGTAGCGGTGGCGGGGGCCAGCGGCTACGCCGGAGGCGAACTACTGCGCCTGCTGGCTGGCCACCCCGAGCTCGAGATCGGTCCGCTGACCGCGGCCAGCAACGCCGGGACACCGGTGACCGCGATTCATCCGCAGCTGACCGGCCACCCCCGCCTCGACGACCGCGTGTTCAGCCCCACCGATCCGGACCTTCTCGCCGACGCCGACCTGCTCTTCACGGCTCTCCCGCATGGCGAGTCCGCCCAGCTGGCCGCGCTGCTGCCGGCCCAGCTCAAGATCATCGACCTGGGCGCCGATTTCAGGCTCGCTGACGCGCAGGCCTGGACGCGGTACTACCCGACACCCTACGCGGGGCAGTGGACCTACGGACTACCCGAGCTGCCCGGAGCCCGCGAGGCGATCAAGGCCTCGACGACGGTGGCCGCGCCCGGCTGCTATGCCACCGCCTCGATCCTCGGCCTGGCCCCGCTGCTGGCGGCGGGGCTGGCCGACCCGGCCGACATCGTGATCGTCGCCGCCTCGGGTACCTCGGGCGCGGGCCGCTCGCCCCGCCCCGACCTGCTCGGCAGCGAGGTGATGGGGTCGATGTACGCCTATCAGGTCGGGGGAACGCACCGGCACACGCCAGAGATAGAACAAGCCCTTTTTTCGGAACGGGCCGGGCTATCAGCGTCCAGCCCGGTGACTGTCTCGTTCACGCCGTCGCTCGCCCCGATGTCACGGGGCATCCTGGCGACCTGCACCGCGAGCTCAAGCGCCTCGGCGGGCCAGCTGCGGGAGGCGCTGCACGACGCCTACGGGTCAGAGCCGTTCGTCCAGCTGCTGCCCGAGGGCCGGTGGCCTGCCACGGGCGCGACCCTCGGCGCCAACATCGCTCATCTGCAGGTGGCGGCCGACACTCACGCCGGCCGTGCCGTCGTCGTCTGCGCCCTGGACAACCTGGTCAAGGGCGCGGCCGGCCAGGCGGTCCAGATCGCCAACCTCATGCTCGGCCTGCCGGAAACCACCGGCCTGACCGCATACGGAGTAGCGCCATGAGCGTGACCGCACCACAGGGTTTCCGGGCTGCCGGGGTGATGGCCGGACTGAAAACCTCCGCCGACCCGGACGTCGCCGTCGTCCTGAACGACGGGCCTTCGCGCTCCGCCGCCGCCGTGTTCACCACCAACCGGGTGCAGGCCGCGCCGGTACTCTGGACCCGCCAGGTGGTGCGGGGCGGCCGGGTCCGGGCCGTGGTGCTCAACTCCGGCGGCGCCAACGCCTGCACCGGCCCGCTCGGCTTCCAGGACACCCACGCCACCGCCGAGCACCTGGCCGCGGCCATCGGCGGGGAAGATGCGAGCGCCGGGGAGATCGCCGTCTGCTCGACCGGCCTGATCGGTGAGCGCCTGCCCATGGACAAGCTTCTCCCCGGGGTCGACGCCGCGGTCGCGCAAGCCTCCCGGGCNNGGCGGCCTGGCCGCCGCCGACGCGATCAGGACCACCGACACCGTGGTGAAGATCGCTTTCCGGCGCGGCGCCGGCGGCTACACCGTTGGCGGGATGGCCAAGGGCGCCGGGATGCTCGCGCCGGCGCTGGCCACCATGCTCTGCGTGCTCACCACCGATGCCGACCTCCCGCCTGCCGAACTCGACGCCGCACTGCGGTCGGCCACCGCGGTGACCTTCGACCGGCTGGACACCGACGGCTGCATGTCCACCAACGACACGGTGCTGTTGCTGGCCAGCGGGGCCACGGGGGTTACTCCCGAGCGTGGGGAGTTCGCCGTGACGCTCACCGAGGTGTGCGCGGATCTGGCCCGGCAGCTCCAGCTGGATGCCGAGGGCGCCGAGAAGATGATCACGATCGAGGTGGTCGGGGCCGCCTCGGAGTCCGACGCGGTGACCGCCGGGCGTGCCGTCGCGCGGAACGACCTGCTCAAATGCGCCATCGGCGGCGAGGATCCCAACTGGGGCCGGGTGCTGAGCGCGGTCGGCACCACGGACGCCGTCTTCGAGCCGGACCGGCTGAACGTGGCGATCAACGGTATCTGGGTCTGCCGCAACGGCGCTCCCGGCGATGAGCGCTCGAAGGTGGACCTGAAACCGAAAGACGTGACGATCACGGTGGACCTGTCCGCGGGCCCGCACTCCGCGATCATCTTGACCACCGACCTGACCGCCGCGTACGTGCACGAGAACAGTGCTTACTCGACCTAAGGGCCTACTCGACAAAGGGCGTACTCCAGATGACCGTTAACGGCGACGGGCAGCGAGCCGCGTTGGCCAAGGCGGCGACGCTGATCGAGGCGCTGCCCTGGCTGACCAGGTTCCACGGCCAGACCGTGGTGATCAAGTACGGCGGGCACGCGATGGAGGACGAGGCGCTGCGCCTGGCCTTCGCCCAGGACCTGGTCTTCCTTCGCTACGCGGGTCTGCGCCCGGTCGTGGTGCACGGCGGCGGCCCGCAGATCACCGAGCAGCTGGATCGTCTCGGCCTGGAGAGTACCTTTACCGCGGGCCTTCGCGTCACCACGCCGGAGACCATGGAGGTCGTCCGGATGGTCCTGTCCGGCAAGGTGAACAAAGAGCTTGTCGGCCAGGTCAACCGGCACGGCCCGTTCGCCGTGGGCATGTCCGGGGAAGACGCAGGCACGTTCACCGCGATCCGAAAG
>PMOU01000421.1 GCA_003161205.1 Actinomycetota bacterium
TTCGGCGACGCGAGCGTGATCGGGTGGGCGGGCAACAGCCAGGGGGTGGTGGCGTGCCTGGGCGGCAGCTTCTGGGTGGACACCAGCGGCCCGGACGGCGGACCGGGCAGCGCCAGCACGGCGGCGGTGACCGGTACCACCTACGGCTACGGCGTCTACGACGACAGCCCGACCACCTGGACGAACGCCGACGGTTACCTGCCCGCGCTGGTCACGGCCTTCCACTCCGGCGGCGCCAGGATCTCCATCACCAACTTCGGCGACGACGTGAGTATCGGCGGGCACGCCTACGTGATCATCTACAGCCGGGTCTCGGTGACCAACCCGACCGGCTCGGCGATCACCATCGACCCGCAGGCCTCGGCGGGGCTGATCCCGCTGGATTCGGCATCGGACACGGTGCCGCCGTACAGCACGGTGAACCATGACTACGCGGTGCCGTCGGACAAGTTCGGCGGCAGTTACGCGTACCCGTCCTCGAGTGCCATCGTGGCGGCCGGCGGGTTCGAGGCGCACTTCGGGCACATGCGGGCGTACTGGAACGGCCAGCTGGCCGGGATCGCGCAGATCACCGCGCTGCCCGACGCGAGCCTGATCGACGCCTACAAGACGGGCTTCATCTACACCCAGATCATCCGGTCCGGCGACGAGCTGAAGACCGGCGCCAACGGCTACGACAAGGAATTCAGCCACGACGTCATCGGCATCCTGGCCAACCTGTTCACCCAGGGCTACACGACCGGGGCGCACGGGCTGCTGTTGCGGGCGCGTTATGTGATCGGCAGCCAGACGCAGTACGACGACGGGGTGTGGACCTACCCCTGGGTGTGGGCCCTGTACCTGCTCAAGACCGGCGATCTGAGCTTCGTCAAGGCCAACTTCGACACCGAGGGTTCTTCTGGTGCGACCGAGCCGAGCATCGAGGACACCGCGCACCTGATCGCCACCGACCGGACCGGGCCCGGCGGGATCATGGAAGAGACCAACGACATCGACGCCGACGGCTACTGGACGATCGACAACTACGAGGCGCTGATGGGCCTGTGGGCCTACCACTGGCTGGCCCAGCAGGTCGGGTCGTCGGCTCAGGCGTCCTGGGCCGCGTCGCAGTATTCCTCCCTGCTGGCTGCGGTCAACAAGACGCTGGACGCGACGATCTCGGCCAACCACCTGAACTACCTGCCGTGCTCGATGACCGAGCCGAACACCAGCAACCGCTGCGTCAACGCCGAGGACGCCAACTGGGCGGCGCCGTTCCTGTTCGGCCGGTGGGCCTGGGACGGGTACCTGTTCGGCGCGCCGCTGAGCGGGCCGGGGGTGTCGCTGATCGACGCCACGTACTCCTACGGGTTCTCCCGGCTGGCCGGGAAGCTGCCGGCTAATACGTTCGGCGGGTACCCGACGCAGTACTACAGCACGGCGTACAACGCTGGGTACGGCGAGTGGGGGCTGGCCAGCAGCGACTACCGGGATCAGGGCATCTTGTCGTACGAATTCATGGTGGCCAACGGGCAGAGCGGGCCGTACTCCTGGTGGGAGAGCCAGCAGTTCCCCAACCCCGGCTCACCGTGGGTAGGCACCCATCCCGAGGCCGGCAACGGCTCGTCCCCGCACGCATGGGGCATCGCCAACGCCAACATGATGCTGCTCGACTCGCTGGCCGCGCAGCGGTCCGACGGGAGCCTGGTGGTGGGCCGCGGCGTGCCGGACTCCTGGGTCGGCCACGGGCAGGTCATCAGCCTGGCGAACTTCCCGACGACAGACGGGCGGCACCTCGGGCTTTCGATTAGCGCCCACGGCGGCGGTTCGGTCACGCTGACGCTGACCGGGGACGCGCCGTCCGGTCCGGTGCTGTTCCAGCTGCCCGCGTTCGTGAACAACATCTCCCGCGCCAGCACGGGGGCGGTGAACGAGCAGACCGGCACGGTCACCCTGGCGGCCACCGTCCGCACCGTCACGGTCCAGCTGACCCACCCCTCGCCGGGGGCCTAAGCGGGACGGGGGCGAGCCGGTGCAGGATCAGCTCGGCGCCGCCGAGAATGACGGCGAGGACGGTGATCGCGGGTCCCAGGACGGCCAGGTCGGTGGCGCCGATGAGCAGGCCGATGAGGGCCGACAGGCCTGCTCCCCCGGCGGCGGCCGCGCCGACCTGCCAGGAGATGACGTGCCCGGCTCGCTGGTCGCCGAGGCGAACCGGGGTGAGCGAGATCAGGGCCGGGAACACCCCGGCCAGGGCCCCGCCGAGGACGGCGAAGGCGAGCACGGTGGCTAGGGTGCCGGGCTGCCACCAGATGACGGCGGCGGCGAGCACGGCGATCGCGCTGCCCCAGCGGACCACGGCTTGCGGCGGAACCGGGCGCGGGGCCAGGGCCAGGCCGATCCGGACCGCGGTCAGGGCGCCCCAGTAGCCGAAGGTGGCCAGGCCGGTGACGCCCGCGGACAGGTTCAGGTGCCCGCGGCAGAACGTGGCCTCCCACTGCCCGGCACCGACCTCGAGACCGGTGTAGACGAAGAAGACGCCCATGCCCGCGGCCACCACCCCGCGGTAACGGCGCCGTGACCACTGCCCGGCCGGATCCGGCCCGGTGCTGGCGGCCTGCTGATCCGGCGCCGGCGGTGCGCCCTGGCGCTGCCGCTGCCTGAGCCAGAAGCCGGCCAGGACCAGGTCCAGGACGGTCAGGGCCAGGTAGGCGGGGCGCCAGGAGCCGGTGAGGATGGCCGCGGTGATGACCAGCGGGCCGATGGCGGTGCCCACGCCGTAGGCACCGTGCAGGAGGTTCAGCAGCCGCGGGCGCCCGGTCAGGGCCACCGCCGTGTTCAGCCCGGCGTCCATCATTCCGGCCGCCACGCCGGTGAAGGTGGCCGCGGCCAGCACCAGCCACAGTCCGGGAGCCAGCGCGAACCCGGCGAATCCCAGCGCGGCGGCCGACCCGGCCACGGTCAGCAGGGCGGCCACGCCCAGCCGCCGGATCAGCCTGCCGACGAAGGCGGTGACCAGCACGGACCCGGCGGTAGCGAGCAGCAGGATCAGGCCAAGATCACCGATGGGGGCGCCGAAGGTGCCGCGCATGGACGGCCAGGCGGTGCCGAGCATGCCGTCGGGCAGGCCCAGGATCACGAAGCTGCCGAGGCTGAGCACATCGGCACCGCGGCTGGCTGGGCCGGCGTCCCGCGGCTCTGAGCTCTCCCCCGCTGCCGCCACCCCACCATCCGTCCGCTTTGCCCTGGCGCACCTTCTATCCCATCACGCTAGCGTGGCCGATGAGCGGTCGGCCTGGGTGCCTTAACCCCGGTCGTGGCTCCGGTGCGGTATCCGGTGAGCGGAAAGGGTTGTATTTAATCAGCGGGCCGGGCCACCGTAGGGGTGCAACGGAAGTGCTCCCGGAGAGGGGGACGGCATGTCGTCGTGGCTTGTCTGGGCAGTATTCGTCATCACTTTCGCATTACTTGGCTTTGTCGGCTATCACTTCGCGGTACGAACGCTGCGGTTCGTCACGGGCGCCGTCGCGGCCGCTGTGATCGTGGCCGTCACCCGCTATGGCGTAATGCACCCGGCCCAGACGCCCGCTAACCTGGCGAACTCATTCACGCGGGGGTTCGACGAACTCAGCGTCGCCTTGATCCAGCCACTGCTGCCTCATCACCGTATTCCGGCACCAGGGCAAGCGGGATGGCTTGTCATCATTGCCGTCCTCGTTTTCGCCTACCGGGAACTCGAGGTGTGGGCGATGCGCTGGGAACCGCCTAGCGTTGACACGTCGGCTCTTGCCGACGATAAACAGGGCACGCAGAAAGGCGGCGCACCAGGCCAACTTGACGAAGACATGACGTACAGGCAGCGCCACGACAACCTGGTCGCCGAACTCAGATTCCGGCTGCCCGCGGTGGCGGTGCGAGCGCCGGCGATCCTGCCCGGTGGCACCAAGCGAAACGAACTTGCTTCTATCGTCGAGAACAGCGGCGTCACTGGCAGTGGCCTGGCCGGCGCAATCGTCCGTTTCTTCGGGATGCTCTGGCCGAACCCGCGCCGGTACCAGGTCCGGGCCTGGATTGAGTACGGCAGACGTTCCGCCAGCGACAAGGAGCCGCGCACCCCGGCCACGAGAGTGACGATCGACCTGGAGAATGCCCAGACCGGGGGAAGCGTCGCGACCAAGACACTGATCGCGAGTGATTTTGATCAAACCGCGTCGGTCGTCGCTGGCTACGTCGCCCGGCGGATTTTCACGGAGGATCCCACCGCGCCACCGTGGTGTGTCGGCTCGCCCGACGGCGACGACCTCGCGGCCATGCTGATCGCAGGGCAGCAGAAGGTCTTCCCAGGGGGCCCGGATGACGTTCAGTTCTCCAGGAACCTGCAAATCAGCGTGCTCGAAAAGTGCAAGCTCGACGCTGGTGTCGCCAGATACGAACTCGCCCAGCTTTACGATCTCGCGGGTGATCATATAAAGGCGCTGCGGCTGCACGCCATGAACCGGGAGGATTACCCCCGCTTCTACCGCGGCCGTTACCGTCTCGGCATGTCGCTTGAAATGATTGCCAACCCGGCGTTCGAGCTATTCGACGAGGAAGCGCCGGACGCCTTCGAGAGCCTCCGCATCCTCGACGGGTGGAACGTGACATCCGGTGCCGCGTTCATGTGCCGTGAACTCATGCAGAGCCAGCTGTCGCGGGCGCGACGAGAGGAGTTGTCGGCCGCGCTGCAGCGAGCGCTGCTGACGGCCGCGCAGAAGGAGCTGCGCGCGGTCCGGCAGCAGCTGACCCTCGGGCGGATCATGTGGGCGATGCTCGTACATCGCGACGAGCGAGCGATACGCAGGCCCTACTGGCGGCTGCGAGAGCGCCAGGGTTTTCATGACGGCGTGCGCGTCGCCGAACTGCTCGTTACCGTCCGCCAGAGCCTGCGCGACAAGGAGGCCGACCCGGCCCGCACGATCAGCTATTACCTGAGAAAAGCCAGCAGCTGGTATCAGACGAGAAAAGCATTGCGCATAGTGACGGCGATTACCGGTGACAGTGCCTCGATCAAGGCGGTCCTGGACAAGAAGCCACCGGCATCCGCCGGATCGCGACGGCGGCCGGCCGCAAAGACGGCGAGACCACGCTGGCTGCCGTGGCAGCTCCGCACACCGTCCTGGCAGGCGGCGTACAACACGGCGTGCCTGTATGCCGCGCTTGAGCAGAGTCACACCGAGACGGATGCGATGGCCCATCATGCGGTCATCAGCCTCAAGCGTGCCGTTTGTGATCGCGATTGCGAGATGGAGCGGCCCTATGACTGGATCTCCAATGACCCAGATCTCCGTTTCCTGAAGTCGTCGGAAGAGTTCCGGGAATTTCTTCTCCACCAGCGACTGAGGGACTATCCGGCGGAGAGCAGGACCTGCGTTTTCTGCCGGAGAACGGATGCGGACGTCAGGATCCCCCGCAAGCTCACGTTCCCGATGTGGATCCGCGACGTACCCCTGCCCCCGGACGGGAGGCTGGATGTCAGCTGTGCGCGCGGTATCCCGCGGGCCGCGCTGGCCGGGCACATCAGAACCTGGACCGCCACCGAGGCCCCTGACATTACCGCGCGGGCGGTATGCGTTCCCTGCAGCACCGGCTGGATGACCGAGATGGAAGGCGCCGCTCAGCCGCTCCTCGCGTCGATGATCAACGGATGCGACACCGAGCTGACGGCCGATGACCAGATCAAGGTCGCGACCTGGGCCGCCATGAAGGCAGCCATGTTCGAGTACTTCTGGACCGACAATCCGGTCCTGACCGCCGCGGACCGCGAAATCATCATGACCCGTGACCCGGACCTGGCCGGCTTCCGCGTCCGGCTGGCCTCGGTCAGGCCACCCGGCTACTCGCTCAAGGCCCTCGGGCTCGTATCAGAACTTCGCGGGCGGCGCGGTAAGGCGCTGTGCCTGACCATCGCCATCGGACGTCTGGTCGTCCAGGTATCCGGCGGGCCAGACGCCGACCGGCAAGCCCTTGGCACCGCGGGCAGACTGAGTCCGGAGTGGACCGCACTACCTCAGGCGGAAACCGTGCCGTGGCCGCCGCCGGATGCGCTTGAGGACCTGGAAGCGTGCTTGCCCTGGCTACCGTCGCCGGGCGCTCCCGTGAGGGAGTAGCTCTGGCGGGTCAAGCCGGCCCAGCTCTACTTGATCTGGAACGCCGCTAGTCCTTCTGGCGGTTCGGGCTGTACCGCGACGTTGTCCACCTCGGCCTGGCGAGGGCCGCTATGCGCCCACTCCACCAAGCTGCGGACAGCTTCCTCTGGCCCTTCGAAGACCGCTTCGACCTGGCCGTCGGGAAGGTTGCGCACCCAGCCGGCCACACCGCTACGCTCGGCTAGCCGCCGGCAGGTGTCGCGGAAGAAGACGCCCTGGACCCGGCCAGAGATCAGCACCCGATAGCGAATCACAAGCAGACGGTACGCCGTCGGGCGGGCGTTACTAACTCCTTGCAGGTCCTGATCGTCGCGGCGCTGATCGCGGCCGTGGTGCTCACGCACTGGAGCCTGACCGAACGGATCCCCCTCTACCTGCACGTCTACACCCTCGTGGTGGTCATCATGGCGCTGACCACGAGCGCCAACTGGATCAGCTCCAAGCCGCGCTTCCTGCTCCCCGCGGTCCTGCTCAGCCTGCCGCTGGCCCGCCTGCTGGCCCCGCTGCGAACGCCGGTCCTGGTCGGCCTGTTCGCGGTGCTGACCGCCGGCACCACGTGGTTCGGCCTCTACATCATGATCATCGCCAGATGGACACCGTGAGAAACGGTCTACACTACGAATTTACCGGCCGCTTTAGGGTCAAATAGGTCCTAATGTCCGATAATATCGAACCTTTACCTAATCTTTCCCACCGCCACCCCATCCGCCCGCCCATCCGCAGCGAAACAAACGCGTGACGGAGATCCAGAGGCCAAGGATGGCCGTGGGATCGTTTTGGGGTGGGGAAAATCAGTATGGGCGAAATCTGCCTGCGCTCCGGCTAACCACACACGCCACAGGCGTCGCCGCCGTCTCGGCAGGAGGAAAGCATGCACCACAGCCACGGCCACGCTATGCTCGGCGCTGGATACTCTAAGTAATCTTCTAATCACAATCTGTTAAACCTGCCCCGGGCGTGGCTTTCGCCGTCGGTGTCGTCATGCCTACCAGCCTGGAAAGGATTGTCATGTCCAGTCAGGATGCAAAACCACGGACGGCACGCCGCCTGTCACGGCGGTCCCTGCTGCAGGGGGCCGCGACCGCGGGCGCCGCCGGTCTCGCGGTCACCGCCATTGGGTCCGCCGCCAGCCCGGCCTTTGCCGCCACTAACCGCTCAGCAGCGACTGAGAACCACAGCGACGCGGCGACGCACGCCGGGCCGATCGTGGTACACGTCCGCGATGCCAAGACCGGGGACATCGAGGTGTTCTCCGGGACGAGCAAGACCAGGTTGCGCGACAAGGACCTGGCGGCCCGTATCGCCCGGGCCATCGGCTAGCCCTGCCATCTGCGCCATCTGCGCCAGCTGTGCCATCTGCGCCAGCTGTGCCATCTGCGCCAGCTGTCCATTCGATCAGTGAGGTAATTGAATGTCATCGCATCGCGAGGCGCCGGAGATCTCCAAAGACCCGGTAGCCGACAGTACCGACGTGTACGCGTTCGTGAGCCCGGATAAGCCCGACACGGTCACGTTGATCGCCAACTACATTCCGCTGCAGGAGCCCGCCGGCGGCCCGAACTTCTACGAGTTCGGCGACGATGTCCTGTACGCCATCCACATCGACAACAACGGCGACGGCCACGCGGACATCTCTTATGAGTTCCGCTTCAGCACCCAGGTGCTGGACGAGAACACCTTCCTGTACAACACCGGGCCGATCGAGCAAATTAACAGCCCGTACTTCAACCGCCGCCAGTTCTACGACGTGACCGTGGTGTCCGGTTCCTCGCGGAACACCATCGGCTACAACCTGGCCAGCCCGCCGTGCAACATCGGTCCGCTGTCCACGCCGAACTACCCGGCCCTGGCCTACGAGGCGCTGCACAACCTCGACGGGATCCTGGTCTTCGCCGGACAGCGCGCCGAGGGCTTCTACGTCGACCTGGGCTCGATCTTCGACCTGGGCGACCTGCGGCCCTTCGAGAACCTGCACGCCACCTTCGGGCTGCCCAAACTGTCCGCGAGGCCGGGCGTGGACGCCACCAACCACCTGAACGTGCACTCGATCGCGATCCAGGTGCCGATCTCCGCGGTGACCAGGCACGGCCACCCGACCATCGGCGTGTGGACCACGGCGAGCCGCCAGCACGCCACGGTCTGGGACGAAGACAACGGCCAGAACGTGTCCAGCGGGCCGTGGCGGCAGGTGTCGCGGCTCGGCAACCCGCTGGTCAACGAGGTGATCAACCCGATGGGCAAGAAGGACCTGTGGAACACGCTGCCGCCCTCGGACGACAAGCGGTTCGCGGAGTACGTCACCCATCCGGGTCTGGCGGCGCTGCTGCCGACCCTGTACCCCGGCGTGTTCCCGGAGCTGGCCGCGCTGGTCGCGTCCGGTAAGCCGCGCGCCGACCTGGAGGCGATTCTGCTCACCGGGATTCCCACGGGCATCGTCCCCGGATTCACCAACTACACCGGGCCGGTGCTGGCGGACATGCTGCGGCTGAACACCTCGATTCCGCCCACGCCGGCGCACAAGCAGAGCATCTACGGCCTGCTCGGCGACGACGCGGCCGGCTTCCCGAACGGGCGCCGGGTGACCGACGACGTGGTCGCGATCGAGCTGCGGGCGCTGGCCGGCGTCACCTACGCGCTGGTCGACAAGAAATACACCGCGGACGCGGCCGCGAGCAAGCTCACCGACGGGCTCACCCCCGCGAGTGTCAGCGCCTCGTATCTCCGCTCGTTCCCCTACCTCGGGGTTCCGTACAGCGGTTACGACAACCCGTCCTGATCGCAGTCCGTGCGCCCGCCTCGTCAGGGGGCGCACGGACTTTTCTGGCGAGCGCAGCATGTTCCTGGGGAGCGCAGCATGACCGAGTCAGCCGCCGGGCCTACCGGCCCCGGCACCGTCGTCCTGGAGCTCGGTGCTGACATCGGCGCCCTGATCCTGTACACGCCGGCCGATCTCGATGGCGCGGAGATCGAGATCAGCCGCGATGATGAGCCCGGCGCGCACCGCACGCACGCACAGGTCCGCCAGCGGCCGATGGCGGCCGCGACCGCCTACGCGGCGGTCTACCCGAGCCTGGCCGCGGGGCCGTACACGATCTGGCGTGATGAGCACCGCCCGGCGGCCGCCGTCACCATCACCGGAGGGCGGGTCACCAGCTGCCACTGGCCCGCTTAGCCGCGCTCAGACGGGCTCAGACGGGTAGCTCCAGAATGGGCGTGGTGGTGGGCTTGGCCGTGCCGGGGGCAGGCTCGACGGTCAGGCCGAGCTTGTCGCCGCTGACGACCCCGGAGGCCAGCACCGGCGCGGTCTGCCCGGACGTGGCCGAGGGCAGCAGGCCTGCTGACACGGTCTGCTGGCCGATCAGCCAGAGCTGGTAGACCTTGCCCGCGGGCAGCGCGGGCAGCCCGCTCGTGGTCACGACCAGCCGGTGCGTATCCGCGGCGAGGACCACGGTGGCCACGCCGCCCGCGGTCGTGGACTGGCTGAGCAGCTTGACTTGGGGCGAGGACAAGACCAGGGCAATCGCCTGGTTCTGCGCCCGGGCCTGGTTCAGCTGCTGCTCGGTATGGGCCTGCGACAAGCCGAACAGCACCGCGATCACGACGGCGGCCGTCGCGACGACCCCGGAGAGCCAGGGCACCCACGGCAGCCGCGGCACCCGGGCCGGCGCCCGCCGCGGCTGCGCAGGGCGGCTGACCTCGGGCGGAAGCTGACGGGTACGGGCGGTTGCCGCCAGCACCTGATCGCGCAGCCCGGGCGGCGGCGTGGCCGTGGCGGCGAAGGCCAGCGCGGTGGCCACCTCGCGGAAACCGCGGACCTCGCTGGCGCAGGACGGGCACCGGTCCAGGTGGCGGGCGAACCGCTCGGACTCGGGCCCTGCCTCCAGCGCGTCCAGCGCGTAGGCACCGGTGAGAGAGTGCAGATCATGGCGGAACAGNNCGCATCCGGATCAGCCCGTCGCGAATCCTGGTCTTGATGGCCCCCAGCGTAATGTTCAGCAACTCGGCCGCCTGCCGGTAGCTGTGCCCGCCGTAATAGGCCAGGGTGATCGACTCGCGCTGGATCTCGGTGAGGCCGCCCAGGCAGCGCCGGACCCGCTCGGCCTCCAGGCTCGCTTCCACCGCCTCCGCGACCTCATCATGGGGGGTGTCAACCTCGGCTATCTTGTGCTCGCGCTCGGCCGCCGCCGTCGTCGACCGGACCCGGTCGATGGCGCGGCGGTGGGCAATGGTCATGACCCACGTCGCCGCGCCACCCAGAGACGGGTCGAACCGCGCAGCGGCCCGCCACACCTCGAGGAGAACTTCCTGGGCTACCTCCTCGGACTGCGACGGATCCCGTAGAACCCTGCGGACCACGCCGTAAACGGGGCCGATCAGCCGGTCGTACACCGCTTCGAACGCACCCTGGTCGCCGCGCGCCACGTGGACGAGCAGGTCGTCTAGGTCCCGCTCTCCCCTCCTATCAGAAGGCGCAGGGCTGAACCAGGAGGCGTTCGAGTCGCTCGGGTTCACATGACACCTTCGGGGCCGAGGGCAGATCGGATGGGTGGGGACACAATAAATTTTTGCTCTGTCGATCCGGGGCAGCCTGGAGCGGTCAGCCGGCTTCGGCCGGACACCGGCCGCCCGCTTGCGCTCGCCGTCGCCGGCTACGCAGCCTTGCTCTCGCCCAAACCTAGTGCTTATCGCGGCGCGCCGCGGCTAGTCGGCGCCGAGCTTGATGAGATGCTGCAGGGGCCTGCCGTGGAGGCCCGCGGACTGGTATCACTGAAGCGTCGCCGACGGCGGGTGCATACCGTCCGACGCAAACTCCCGGAGGTGAGCATGCGCCTGTTCTGGGTGCTGATCGCCATCTGGCTGATCCTCGGTGCCGTCGCCGCCGGGCAACGGCATTACTACACCACGGCGTCGGTGGACTGCGCCGGAGCGGGCACGATCGCGGTCACCATTCTTTTCGGCCCGGCCAATTACCTCGGTGCGAGCCCCAAGCTCACCTGTCACTAGCCAGAGCGGGCGGATCGGTCTCGGGGGGATCTGCCTCGGGGGGATCTGCCTCGGGGGGATCGTCCCCGTGGGGGTGGCCGTTGTGCGACGTCATGGTCGACACGGCGGCGCGCATGGCTTTCAGGCCCGCGCCCCGCGGCACCTTGAGAGACACGTAGGCAGCGGCGCCGGCCGGGATGGGCAGCCAGAAGTTGACCAGCCGCCATCCCAGGACACCGAGCGTCGCCACGCTCCGGGTGACGCCGAAGCTGACCAGCAGCAGCGGAGCCACCGAATCGACGACACCTAGCCCGGCGGGCGTGATAGGCAGGACGCCCGCTATGTTGGCGATCCCGTAGGCGGCGAACAGCTCCACCGGATTGACGAACCGGCCGAAGGCGGCCACGAAACACCACAGCGACGCGGCATCGAGCAGCCAGTTGAGCGAGGCCCAGGTCAGCGACCAGAACATGGTGCGCCGGTCGCGGGCGAGCGCGGACAACGACGCGCTGGCCTCGCGCAGGCCCTGCTCCAGCCGCTCACCGGTCAGGCCGGGAATCTTGTCGCCGACGACGTGCAGGATGCGGGAGGCGCGTTCGGCCCCGCGGGTGATGCCCAAGGTCAGCGCGGCGATCGCGAGCAGCAGCACGGCACCGATGATGGCGACGGTCACGTAGATCGGGTGGAAGCCCGCCAGCGGGATGGAGATGACGAGAGACAGCCACAGCAGGACGTTCAGCACCACGGTGGAGCCCAGGCCCTTAGTCGCCATCATGACCGCGGCATCGTTGCCCTTGATGCCTTCCGCGGTGAACAGGCGGTAGCCGATCCCCGCGCTGCCCAGCGTCCCGGCCGGGATGACGTGGGCGATGGCCGCGGCGGCCAGGTCGATGCGGAACAGCCGGGACAGTCCCGGCCGGGGGGGATCGTCCGGCCCGGAGGGCGACAGCACGGCCCGGGTCAGCAGGCCGTAGCAGAACAGCGACAGGCACTCGGTGACCAGGCCCGCCACCAGCCAGCCGATGTTCACCCGACCGAGCAGGTTCAGGTCCTTGGTGGCGCCGACGAGCTCCGGCACCACCAGGTATTCGATGACCAGCGCGATGATGAAAAGGACGATGCCGCGGCGCAGCGGTTTGACCAGGAACGGCAGCCAGGTGCGCCAGCGCCGCCACCTGCCGCTCACGCTGGTGTCCACGCTGGGCTTCCGGTCGGCTTTCGCCGGGTCAGTCCGCATAACCAACCCCTTACCCGGCTTACGGGTAAGAACTCGGCCACATGTGTAACAGCCTGCGCAGGGTTATTCTGCCCAGAGGCGGACCCAGAGAATCCATCACCCCAGGAAGGGGCGGTCGTGACCAACGCGGCACAGTCGGCTCGGTCGATGTGGATGCTGTTCGAGCCCATTCACGCGGTGACCTACTTCGCGCCCGAGGCCCGTTCGGCCTTCGAGCAGGCCGGTCTGCGCGGGTTCTGGCGGGGGTACTTCGCAGGCCGGGCGGCACCGCTTGGCCCGGCCGGGCCGGCCGTCGTGACCGCCTCGTTCTTCAACTTCGCCCCGGCTTTCGTGGCTCGCGCGGTCCCCGGGATCTGGGAGCTGATCACGCCGGAAGAGGCACTGCGGACCCGGCTGGCGGGCGCGGCGGAAGCGCTGCGCGGCCTGCTCGCCGGGCGGGAATCGGAGGCGGCGGCCGCCGCCGACCTGCTCGGGCAGGCGGTCGCCGAGCTGGACTGCCCGGGCCGTGTGCTAGCCGCGGCCAACGCCGCGCTGCTCGTGGACGACGCTGAGGGTTCCGGGGCGCTGGCCCGGCTCTGGCAGGCAGCCACCCTGCTGCGGGAGCATCGCGGTGACGGGCACTTCGCCGCTCTGGCGGCGGCCGACATCGACGGCTGCGAGGCGCTGGTCCTGCGCTGCGGCCTGGACATGCGGCGGGAGGACCTGCAACCGATACGGGGCTGGACCGACCAGGCGTGGGAATCCGCGCTGCGCAGGCTGACCGACCGCGGCTGGATCGGCGCGGACGGTGCCCTCACCAGCGCCGGCCGGGACGCGCACGCGGCGGTGGAGGATGCCACCGACCGTGCCGCGGCGCGGCCCTGGGCTCGGTTCGGTCCCGAGAACACGGCGGAGGTCGCGAAGGTCCTGACTCCGGTCGCGCAGGCATGCGCCCGTGCACTCCCGTACCCCAACCCCATCGGCGTCCCGGCCCCCGGTGCCACGAGCTGAGCCCGCCACGGCCTCCGGATCAGCGGATCATGTCATCGACATGATGCCCCCCTACCGCTGACCCGGCTGGCCGTTAAGACCGTAGTTCCAGCTCCAGCAGGTCGGTCAGCCTGGCCTGGCCGAGACCGCCGGCGTCGGGGAAGGAAAGCAGCCGCTCGCCCCAGGTCATCAACGCCCTCGCGTCGGCCGGGCACGCCATCAGCTGCCGCCGGTCGCGCAGCGCGAGCACGAGATAGAGCGCGGGGTCCCCCTCGGCAGATCGATAGGCCAGGTGACGGCCAGCTCCGTCAGGGCCGTGACGGCCGTCACCTGGAGTCCTCGGTGTCACGGGCGGGATGGCCCGTGACAGGGGATGCGGCGGCCTGGTGGAGATCCATCATCTCGACCAGTCGCGCGTCGCTACGGGAATAGTTAAATCCGACCAACGAAATCATGTGCCCCCCAAGGCTGAGATTCGCTGGCCGGCAATCGGCTGTCTCAGGCAGGCGATTACCGGCGATCGGTAATGACGCGGCAGACATTTCGTCGGCTACCGCGAAGTTTATGGACCCTGATGTGATCGGCATGGCGGTAATGCCATCCCGGCGTGCTTCGACCCTTATGACCTTTACGCCGCCCGGAACGGTCAGCGCGCGACGGTCACCGCATAACAGCCAGGCCAGACTTTCGCGGCTCCTCCCTCACCTGCCCCTTTTACGGGTTTTTGTCCGTCCCGATCTGGTGAGCATCACGAATGAGCCTAGTGTAGCTATATAAACAATGTCCACCTCTTCGTAATTTACCTCGATAAGAAGGCGTCGATCAGGTCAGCGGCGGCAGCTCCGAACGTCGCCGCGGGCGGGTAGGCCGCACTCGCGGCCTGCCAGCGATCGCGCAGCGCGGAGATAATCTCTGCCGGCAGCGCGGCTGCGGCCGCGCCGCCGGCCAGCACCTCGAGCGGTCCGAGCAGGTAGACCTCGGCCAAGGTCGGCAGGTCAGTGAATTCAGCCGCGGGATGAGCGGCGCCCGGCAGGCGGGTGGCCCGCTCGATCAGCCCGGCGCCGAGTTGCCGGACCGCGTGCCCCTCCCCCGCCAGGATGCACTCCACCGCGGCGAGTATCTCCACCGCCATCGCGTATGACTCGGCGATCAGCAGTCCGGCGCCGAACTCCCCGGGGCTGGGCGCGAGCGGACCGGGACGGGCCAGCGCGGTGAGGTGGTCAAGGTGGGCGCCTTCGTGGATGCCGCGCCAGATCTGCTGCTCCAGCGGGGTGGCGGTGGACGGGACCTCGGCGATCGCGGTGGCCGGGCCGGCCGGCCCAGGCAGGCACATCCAGGTCCGCCGGGCCAGCTGGCGATTAACCGGCAGGCGCAGCGTGACGTGCGCATCGGCGGGTGACGGCCGGTAGCGGACGCCCCAGGCCAGCTGCCGCGAGCTGACCAGCGGACACGGTGCGGCGCTCGGCAGCGTGCCGGCCGTCGTCATGAGCCGTTCGCCGAAGGTCGCCACCAGGGCCGCCGCGCGCCAGGCGATCGCGCGGATGCCGCGAACAGGCCCGGCGACCGGACCGGCGTCCGGGTACCAGCGCGGCACCGGTCCGGCGAATCGCCGCAGCGCACGGAGCCTGGCGGCGTGCTGACCGGCCGAGCTGACGCCGACGGCCCGGACCACCTCATCCAGACCGCTGAAGGCGCCGGGCTCCGGTGCCCTGGCGGTCTGGCTGGCAGCCCGGCTGGCGGTCTGGCGCGAGGAGCCGTCAAGCGCGAGGCAGCCGACCGCCACGTCGGCCCAGCCCCGGACAATCCAGGCGTCGGCTTCGGAGTTGGCGGCCGGTACCTGGACCGCCGCCTTCGCCGCGGCGAGCGCCCACGCGCGGGCGGCAGGCGCTTGCACCTGCGCCGGCCCGGGGACCTGAGCCCCCGGGCCGCGCACCTCACTACCCATCCGGCATTGACCTGGCTCCGCAGCTAGCGTGGACGCTCCCCGCTAACCGGAGTAAGCGGTAGCCAGAGTTGATACCTGAGCCAACCAGAAAAAACATATTGCCTTTAGTTATGAAAAACCAGGGCAACCCAGACCCCGGGTTCGGCCTATGATGACGATCTTGGTCCAGGCAAGCCCCGGTCCGGGTGAGCAGGTCCAGGTAAGCAAGGGTCAGGTGAGCAGGTCCAGGTAAGCAGGGCCAGGTGAGCGGAGAGAGGAGCTCCGGTGGCAGCGCAGGACGAACGGCTCGCGGCCATCGCGGCGGCCGCCGCCACCATACTTCGCCGGACGCCCTATCACGTGGTCCGCGCCGGGGAGGTAGCCGCGGCGGTACGCCTGCCACGGCCAGCACGGGACGTTCCGCGGTATGGCTGTACAACGAGGTGCACAACCGCCGGGTACTGGTCGCCCTCGCCGCGGCGCACGCCTGGCAGGAGTTCGCCGGGCGGGCGAACTGGTCATACCCGGGGTCGGATCGAGTCGGTGACGGCCGCCAGGTCGGCCGCGGTCGCCGCGCTGAGCGCGATCGTCGCGTTCCACCGGGCCGAACATCCAGCTGATGACCCAGGTTGGCTACGGGATCGGCGACATCTCCACCGCGGAGAAGCGGCAGCTAGCGGCGGGCACCGACCTCACCCCTCCGGACTGGCCGGACAGCCCGTGGGGCCGGGTCGCGGCGGCGGGATGGCACGGCCGGTGCGAGGTGTTCGCTGACTTCCTGCGCCCGGTGCTCCGGGACTGCACGGAATCAGTCACCTGCCTGGCGGAGACAGACGTCTCCGAGAGCGCCTCCCGGCTGTCCGACGTCACCTTCCGGACCTGCCTGGCCGACCGGGACGGACCAGTCGAGCTCGTCGCGCGCGGGCTCGCGGCGTTGTGGTTCGAACGCGAGCTGACCCGGCTCGCCGGGGCGCTGCCGCACGACCTGGAAAGCGGCGAGACGGCGCTGGCCGCGGTGGCCCGGCGGGGTACCGATCCCAGGGCCGAGGCGAACGCCAGCGCCGTCGTGGTCCGGATCCTGCTCGAGGCGGGCACCTTGCACCAGCGGTGTGTCACGGAGGCGCGGCGGACCGTCTCGCTGTGGCAGAACGTCACCTCGGACCTGGACCGCCGGGAGATCTCCGGGCCCGGCGCCGTCGGGCATGACCTGCAGCGGCTGTGCGACGCGGCGAGCCATCTCGGGCTGGCCGCGGCCCGGTTCGGAGACCGCCGGTCGGCGGCGGCGGCGTGGGAGCTGTCGCGCCGGATCGCCGAGCAGGACCTGGGCCACGACCGGTCGAGGATCGCGCGTGCGGACAACAACCTCGCCGCGCTGGCCGCCGAGACCGGACACGGTGATCACGCCGACAGGGTGATCACCGAGGTTCTGCACACCCGGCGGACGCTGCTGGAACGCCAGCCGCAGGACTCGGCGGCCTGGCGGCGGCTGACCGTCACCGAACGCACCCAGACGGACATCGCCCGGCTCAACGGGCGCGCGATCCAGAGCGTCCGGCTGGCGGCCGGACTGCTGGCGGACCGGCGAGCCCGGCTCGGTGACCTGGTCCACGCCGACACCGCCGAGGCCCGGAGCATCCTGGGACAGGCCCTGCTGGCCGCCGGCCATCCGACCGTCGCGCGACGTCATCTCGAAGAGGCCGCCGACACGCGCCGCGGCCGGTTCCTGCCCACCTCCTACCGGGTCCAGGAAGACCTCATCTGGCTGGCTAAGGCCGCGCTCGTGCTCGACCACCCCCGGACCGTGCTTGAGCTGCTCGACGGCCAGACCGCGGGCACCGACTGGTTCCGTGACCGGGTGTCCTTCCGGCTCGGCTACACCGCCCGGCGGCTGCGCGCGCTGGCCAGCGGTGAGCTCGGACGAACCGAGGAGGCGGTGACCACCCTGCTCGCCGACCGGGAGCACCTCGCGGACTGCCCGCTGGACGCCGGGCTGGACCCGCTGGCCGCGGACCTGGATCGATCCCTGGGCGAGCTCGCGCTGCTGCGGGGAGAAGCCGCCGCGGCCGCGGCCGCACTGACCCGGCTCGCCGACGCCGAAACCNNCCCTGGTCACCGGCCTCGCCACGGCCGGAATCGACTCCTGCCACCCGGTGATCTTGACCGCGCACTATGACGAAGCGATGCGCTGCGCCGCGCTCGGCGACACGAGCCGGGCGGCGAAGCTGCTCGAGCCGGTGCTCGACCGGACCCTGCTGGCCCACGGACGGCCCGCGCTCAGCGACGCCCACCCGCTGCTGGCCAAGGCGCGCGCCCTCGCCGAGCGCCTCGGCATCACCGTGCCGTACGCGCCGGCCGGCCTCGACGAAGCCTCCCTGGACATCGACGCCTAAGCCGCTGGGAGCGGCATCGGCCGTCACCAGTTCTGGATCGACTTGGCGAAGATCGCGGCGATGTCCTCCTCGCTGACCGGGCGCGGGCAGGTAGCCAGCAGGCGCTGCTGCTTCATCGTGCCGGGCACCAGGTCAGCAATGTCGGCCTCGGTGTACCCGACGGCGCCGATGCCGTTCGGGATGTCGATATCCCGCATCAGGGCGATGACGGCGGCTGGGAGCTGCTCGGCTCTTGCTGCGGGTAACCCGGCGGCCGGTAGCCCTTGACCAATGCGCGCCGGGATGCCGAGCTCGTTGATCCTGGGATCGGTGAGGATCAGGACCCGCCTGGCCCCGTACTGCGCCATCTCGAAGCCGATCTCATCCACCGCCCCCGCACCGAACTTCAGCGGCGGCGCGCCCCAGGTGAAGATGGTCTCCTCGGTCAGGTCGACACCTGGATCGTTGCGGTCGAGCCAGGACCGTTCAGCATATTGGTTCATGGTTTTAGGGAATGCGGATGTCGTGGTGATCCTTGGCGAACTGCCGTTCCTCATCGGTCAGGTTCGCTTCCTTGACCGGGACCACAAGGCTCCAGTGCTTGCCCACCGGGCAGCGCTGCACCCGGGCCACGATCAGGTCCAGTTCCTTGAGCTTGACGCCGGGAATCCAGACGGTCGTGAACAGGTGACCCTGACGGCATCGCACGATGGTGTTGGGACCGAAGTTATAGCCGAGACGCCGCCCGATGAGAGTTGCCCCCGCGATAACGCCGGCGATGATCAGAATGGGCTTGATGGCTTTCCGCAGCATTCCGCCATTATGCCACCACGCTGATTTCGGCCCCAGGAAACGGGCCGCCCGGAAAGGTTCACCACCGCTACTCCAGCTGCCCCGTGTCCCTGCGGCCATGATCGTTGACCAGCTGCCCCAGCCAGGCCGAGGCGGCCGCGACGGCCTTCCTGGATCTCAGCCCTACGCGGAGGTCCACCCCGGCACTGCGCAGCACCAGCGACCCCGACCGGACGCCGGCATCGGTGATGGCGCGGCGCGGGAAGTACAGGGAGTCGGCGCGGCGGCCGGGCGGATTCGCCGACGGGGCCGTCCGCAGGATGACGAGCTCGCGCGGGGTGACGGCCAGCAAGCACGCCCTTCGCCCAGGCCGCCCGGCTATCATCACGTCGTCGCCCGAATCAAGCCCCAAGGTGGCCGACTCAAAGGTACGCCGTCGATCGTCGCGCAGACCGGGGTAATCGGCCGGAACTGGCGCTGGTTCCCCGGCGGCACGCCTGCGCAGCCGGTATGTCCAGGCGTCCATCAAGATGTCGCTCGCCGCGTCATACCGGACCGGCAGCCGGCCGGTGCGGCCTGCGATCAGGAGCCGCCGCCGCGTTCCGTGGGCCTGCTGGGCGATCGCGGCGATCTCGCTCAGCGGCACCAGGACACGGAGGCCCGGCGCGGGCAAGGCCTGCACCCACAGTGCCACGGCCCGGTCACCTAGCCCGAGCACGCACGGCGGAGCGTAGATGCTGCGGCGCCGCTGCCAGCCGTAGGTCCGCTCGGCCGCGGGCACGATCAGCAGGTCCTCCAGGCCATAACGTCCGATGCCATCGGACAGGGCCTCCTGCGCGCCCGGCGGAAGCTCGTTGACATCAAGAGGCCGCCGCATCCAGGGGAGCTGCCCGGCGGGGATCAGATGGTGCAGCAGATCCGCACCGAGGGTCTGCTCCCACTCTTCAATCAGCTCAGTCGACGGCTCATTACGCATGCCCATGCCCAGCCTCCATCCGCACCGTTCCGGTCGGGTAGAGGCCATTAGCGGCAAACCCGCGCTTGGGGCGAGCCTCATCGCCGTATTCATTGAATCATCGGCACCACGAATGCACAAATTGCCGGGCCCGCTACGCATCCTCGTCCGGGAAGCCAATCGCATGCCGCAACGCCGCTTCCCGCCTGGCCAGCTCGGTCTGGATCCGGCCGGCTTCGGCGGCCGACGCTTCGCGCAGCTCGGCCGCGGCCGCAAGCCCAGACCTTACCCGGTCGGTGCCATCGGCGTAGCGCTGCTCGACCACCTGGACCAGCGCCCGGGTGGCCTCGGCGAGCCGGTACTGAAGGTCGCCTCGCGCCCGGCCGACCTGGCCGCTTACCAGGCCGGGGGCCTGACGGCGGACATGCTCCCGGGCCGTCCGCCGGCCGAATTCACCGGGAAGCCAGCGGCGCACAGCACCGGCCAGCAGCTCGGTCTGGCCGGCATCCTCGGCGGTGGTGTAAAAGAACCGCCGATCTTCGGCCAGCCGGCCGTCCGGCTCGGGAACCGCGAGATCCAGGCCGAGCAACTCGGCCGCGGCGTCGCGGAGCACGCCAAGCTGGTCTTCCAGGTCGTCTGCCAGCCGGGCCTCTACCCGGGCTAGTCCGGCCTCGATGACTTCCCGCCAGTGCTGGCGCCAGGCCTCCGCGGCGGCCACGGTGAGCGCGGCCAGCCGCGCACGGCCCTGCCGTTCGATCTCGGCCGGCGCCGCCACGCGTAGCTCGCCGTCGAAGAGCAGGCCGAGCTGCCCGCTGATCTCCCGGTCCAGCCGGGGCGCCTCCTCATCAGCGGCAGCGTTCAGCGCGAACAGCAGCCGCGCCGACTCGGCCGCCACGATCGCGACCGCGTCGCGGCCGCGCGCGGCTACCCCGCAAAGCCGGGCGCCGAACCGCTCGACCCGCTCGGCCTCCTCACCCGCGCGCATCTCGGCCGCCCGGCGGGTCAGCGTCACCTCATCCAGCAGTGAGCTGGCGATCCGGCGGGCCTGCGCGATCGCCGAGGCACGCAGGTCGGCCTTCCGCCGGGTCCGTAGGTACGCGGCGAAATCGGCTTCGAAGGCAGCGAAACCGGCATCGTGGCCGGGCCGGGCGACCCGGGCCGACAGGGCCGCGCCGGCCGACAGGGCCGCGCGGGCCG
>PMOU01000202.1:0-1082 GCA_003161205.1 Actinomycetota bacterium
CCGCGCCACATCGCGTCGCCCTTACCCAGGGCGGGCCCGAATTCGGGCAGCAGTTCGTTCTCCGAGTAGACCTCGGCCCCGTGAGCCCTGGCGATATCCGCGGTCCCGTCAGCCGAGTCCGCGTCGATCACCAGCACTTGATCGACCAGTCCGCTCCGTTCGCTCAGCCTGGCTACCGTGTCCAAGATCGGGCCGATAGTACCGGCGACCTCGCGGGTAGGCAGGATCAGAGTGATAGAGGGACGGCGTATCGCTTCCCCGGGTTCGGCGAAAGCGCCAAAGTCCCCGTAGTGAAACGACCGCTGCTCGAACCAATCCCAAACGGCCATTGATTTGTACGACCTTTGATCTCGGCCCGCGTATCTCGCAGATTAAGCGGGTGGACTGTCGTTGTCGCTACCCCCGAGTGCCTTGCAATCACCCCTTCGCCGCCAGTCACAGCGGATGAGTCACGGTAGCTCCGAGATGTTTTGGCCTCATGACAAAATGTTGCGCCCAGGTAAACCCGCTCGCCGGAGAAGCTCAGGACACGCCGGTCACCGCGCGTCGGGCAGACCCCGCGCGACCCGATGTGAGATAGCGTTTCATCGCCCGATCGACACGTCCGTTGATCGGCAGAGTGTCTGATCGGNNAGAGTGTCTGATCGGCAGAGTGTTTGATCGGCAGAGGGAGTGACGATGGAGCCTGACGGGTCCGCGCAGGTCGCCGTGTTCGTGGATTTCGAGAACCTCGTCCTCGGCGCGGTCAAGGAACTGCCGGACCAGGCCAACCCGGCACCCTATGAGGCCCTGACCCGGCTGTGCCGCGGCTACGGCAACGCCTCGGTGCGCCGCGCCTACGCGGACTGGGCTAACACGCGCTTCGGCAGTCACCAGGAAGACCTCGCGATGAACGGCGTGGACCTCATCCAGGTCGCCCGGGTCGGCTTCCAGAACAAGAACGCCGCCGACATCAGGATGGCCGTCGATGCCATGGAGACCTTGATCGTCCACCCGGAGATCAGCGTGTTCGTGCTGGTCAGCGGGGATGGCGACTACTCGCCTCTGGTGCAGCGGCTCAGGGAGTTCGGCAAGTGGGTGGT
>PMOU01000202.1:1120-15357 GCA_003161205.1 Actinomycetota bacterium
CTGACCGCGGGCGGGCTGAAGAGCAAGATGCTGGCGCTGGACGCGGCCTTCGACGAGCACAATTACGGGTGCCGCAGCTTCCGGGCGTTCCTGGCCCTGCTGCCGCACCGGGTCCAGATCGTCGAGACCGACGGTCCCGATATCGTCGTCAAGCTGGTCCAGGAACCGAAGAAGCCGGCCAGGACCAGAAACCGCAAGGCCTCGTCCCGCTCGAATAACTCCGCCGCGACGGCCTCGGCGGTCGCTAAAACCGCCGATCCCTAGCCAGAAGGGGTACCGCGAAGGGGGTCGGTGTGCCACCGCTACCCTTGTTTGGGGTACAGCGCGTCACCGACCCCNNGAAGACTATCCCGGCGGAGATAGGGCCGGCCTTCCCGCGCACCCGCCACGTGCTCTGGCTTGAGTTCGGGAACCGTGAGGACTTCGACGACCCGCGTCGGGAATGGCGGCGGCTGTTCTCGGAGTTGCTGGGCACCTTCGCGCTGGTACTGGCGGCCGCGGGCGGAGGGCTGCTGCACGCGAAGGGGCAGATCGGCCTCACTGCGGCCGTCGTCGCCCCGGCCCTGATGGTGACGGCGGTCATCTTGTTCATGGGCGCGGTCTCCGGCGCGCACCTGAACCCGGTTGTGTCGCTGGCCTTCGCGCTGCGCGGGGACTTCCCGTGGAAGCGCGTCCCGGGCTACATCGTCATCCAGCTCATCGGCGCGACGCTGGCCTGCCTGTTCCTCCGCCTGGTATTCGGGAACATCGAGCATCTCGGGGCGACGTTGCCGGGGCCCGGGTACAAGCCCTGGCAGGCCCTGCTCATGGAGATCGTGCTGACCGCGCTGCTGGTCAGCGTGATCCTGGGCACCGCATCGGCCGCGCAGAACGTCGGCGCGATCGCCGCGCTTGGCGTCGGCGGCTACATTGCCCTGGCTGGCCTGTGGGCCGCGCCGGTCAGCGGCGTCTCGATGAACCCGGCTCGCTCCTTCGGTCCCGCCCTGGTCAGCGGCGACTGGACCAGCTACTGGGTCTATCTCGTCGGGCCGATCGCCGGCGCGCTGATCGCCGTCGGCTTTGCGCTGATCCTGCGCGGCCCCGGCGGCGACGCCGTCTCGCGGACGGCGGCCTCCGGCGCGCTGGACGCCGAGGTGCCGCCCGCCACGACCCCCGGACATCACTGACCCCGGTCCACCGCGGAGCGGGCCGGAGTCGGCGGCGGCCGCGAAAGCCGCCGAGGCATAAGTTGGCGCCACCAGGGCGGTAGCCCTGCTGCGACCAGCACGTCGATGACCGGGCGAAAATTGTCTGATAGGCCGTCTAGAGTCAGGATGCACACCGCCCTGCGTGCGCGGTGCTGATCTGCGGGAGGCTGCAGTTGGGGACGCCTGATGTTGACGCCTGGGAGCTCGCGGGCTTCCCGGGGCGCCTCGACGTCGCCGCGTACCTCACGGCGGACCAGCACGCGGCGCAGTACCGCGCTCTGGTCGACGTCCTGCTCGACGCGCAGGAGCACTCGCTCACCGGGGTCAGCCGCGATGAGCTGCTGACGAGCGTGCGGGACCGGATCGCGGCCGCGACCGATCCGGCGACCGCGGACCACCTCACCGCGCCGGACGCCTTCGATATCGACGCCCGGATGAAGGCCCTGCACCACTGGGGCGTCGTGCTCCGCTGGCAGGACAAGGCCAAGACCGAGGCCGACTTCGTCCGCACCCGCGACCGGTACCAGCTGACCAGCGAGGCCGCCGACCTGCATCGCTGGCTCCGGCGGAAGATCGATGAGGACGCCGTCGCGACCAGCGCGGCCGCTTTCGCGCCCGCGGTGATCGCCGACCGCCTCGATGACACCCTGCTGGCCCTGGCCGAAAGGGACCATACCAGCGCCGCGCGAGCCTGGGCTCAGGTCCGCACCACGCTCAAGGACATGGCCGAGGCGGCTTCGATCTGGCAGTCGCGGATGGCATCGGCGCTGGCAGGCTCGCCGGACGAGGAGAAGATGCGGCGCCTGCGGGACACCCTCATGGCTTACGTCACGGTCTGGGGCGCCGGGGTGGATACGTACAGTCCCAGGATCCGCGACGCGGCCGCCAAGCTCACGGCCACCGCCGAGGCCGACTGGCGTGCCATCGCCCTGGCGGGCGTGGATCCCGACGCCGCGGAGGAGATCGTGCAGGCCATCACGAAGGGCCACCAGGACGCCGCGGAAACCCTGGACGCGTGGTTCGGGCCCGGCTCGGGCCAGGCGCTGCGGCTGCGCCGGCAGGTCCGGGACGCCGTCACGCCGCTGCTGCGCGGGTCCCGGGCCTTGCTGGCGACCGGCGGCAGGGTGACGCGCCGCGCTGAGCTGCTGCGCATCGCCACGACGATCGAGTCAGCCGACAGCGACGAGGACGGCTGGCGGGTGTGGTGCGCGGCCACCGGCCTGTGGGGCGCGCGTCACCTGGCCGGCGCGCCGGCGGAGCCGGATGCGCCGTCCCGCACGTCGTTCTGGGAGGCGCCGGCGGTTCCCGTCGACGTGACCCTGCGCAAGCGCGGCAGCCAGTCGGTGCGGAGCCGTCCGGCCCACGTGCCGAACCATCGCGCGGCACGGCTGGCCGCACGGCAGGCCGCCGAGGCGCAGCGGGCCGCGGCGGAGCGAGCCGAGCAGGTCATCGCCGGCCGGTCCGGCGCCTATCTCGCCGAATGGCCGGCCATTTCCAGCAGCGCGGAAGCCGCCATCGTCTGGGACCTGCTGACCGCGGTGCTGCGGACCGCGCCTGACGCCAGCGGGATCCGGACCGCGCTGACCGGGGACGACCGGTGGATCGTGCTGGCCTACCCCGCTCCCCCGGGCCGGCCGTCCGCGCTGCTGGCCACCCCCGACGGGTTTCTCGCCTGCGAGAACTGGCGGATCGAGGTCAGCCGGGCATGAATACCATCGGGCGGGACGCCGCGCGGGCGCAGGCCCAGGAAGCATTCACCGGTCTGCTCGCGACGCCGCTGCTGGCCGCGCGCATCCAGCCGCCGCTGTTCGCCAGCGTCATCCGGCACCGCGCCGTCGTGAGCGACTGGGCGGCCAGGCTCGGATACCGCCTGGTCATCGCGGGCAGCGTCGCCCGGCTGCACCGCGATCCGGCCGGCCCGGCCCGTACCGCCGCGCCGCCCCCCTGGGATCCGCCCGCTCGCCGGGACCTGG
This sequence comes from Actinomycetota bacterium, assembly GCA_003161205.1. The sequence goes on from PMOU01000202.1 coordinate 4,281, forward strand.
TCCTGATGGCGCTGACCGCGGCCGCGTGCGAGGAGGCCGACGCCAGCACCACCGTGCAGGAACTCTCCGACGAGGTCCGGGCGCTGTCGGCGGGCACCCGCATCACCGCCTATGATCCCGACCGCAGAGCCGAGCGGCAGGTCTTCGTGCGCGGTCTCGGGCGCCTGGCCGAACTCGGCATCCTCGTCCGCCGCACCTCCGATGAGGCGCTGCTGCGCCAGTGGGAGGAGGATGGCACCGGCGTGGGCGCGGGCTTCGAGGTGGACAGGGACGCGCTGCTGCAGTTCACCGATCCCTATACGGTGGAACGGGCCCTCGCCCCCGCCCGGCCGGACGCCGATGAGGATGAGGTTTCCCGGCTGCACACCCGGAGCCAGCGGCTGCTGCGCATCCTGGTCGAGGACACCGCGCTGCTCTACGCCGACCTGCATCCGCTCGACGCCGACTACGCCCGGGGGCAGCGCTCCTGGCTGGCCGGGCAGGCCGCGGACATGACCGGCGGGGTGGTGGAGATCCGGGCCGAGGGGATGCTGCTGCGGCTGCCCGAAGACAGGCCGGCGAGCGCCGCCGTCACGCCGCTGTTCCCGGCCGCAACGGCCGGGCGCTGGTTCGCCCTCAAGGTTCTCGACGCCGCGGCCGCCGACCGCGACCACGACGAGTCCGGCCGGATCGTGCTCACGAACACGCAGGTCGACGCCTTGGCGGCGCGCGTCTACACCGGCCACTTCGGGGCGCTGACCAATGAGATCCGTGAATCCCCGGCCCGGCTGCGGTCCGTCACCGAACGCATCCTGGCCGGCCTCGGCCTGATCAGGACGAGCGGTGACGGCTGGACCATCTTGCCGGTGGCGGGCCGCTACCGTGACCCCAGGGCGGTCTGGGAACCGACGCTGGAGGAAGTACCGTGACCGCGGCGTTCGACCTGACGTCGTGGCGCGAGGAGGTCCTGCGCGGCGGCCTCCCCGCGCCCGGCCGGACCGAGCGGTGGCAGCCGCTGCGGGCCGGCGTGGTCAACCTGTGGGAATACGACGCCGCCGAGGTCTGGTACGCCGACGGGCGGCTGCAGCTCCAGGGCGCGAACGAGTCGGGCAAGTCGACCCTGATGACGCTGACGACCCTGCTGCTGATCGCGGGTGACATCTCCAGCCACAACATCGACACCCTTGGCCAGAGCGAGAAGCGCTTCCGCTACTACGTGGAGCCGACCGGTCATGCGCTGGACCGGCGCGACGCGGCCCAGGCGAAGAACCGGGGCTGGGCGTGGCTGGAGTTCGGCAGCGTGGGCGGCGGGAACCCCGAGTACGTCACCCTCCTGCTGTTCGCCGAGTCCCGGCGGGCCGACGGCGCGCTGAAGGTCCAGTGGTGCACCGCGCACGGCTCGGCGCGGGTCCGCGACGGGATCACGCTGGCCAGGGCCGGGGTGGTGGCCGAGCCGGGCCAGTTCCGTGACGTCCCGGGTTTTACCGTGCACCGCTCGGGTGCCGCCTACCGCGAGGACATCGCCCGTACGCTCTACGGAAGCAACGCCGCCTGGCTGGATCAGGTCATCCGGATCCTGCGGGTGGTGCGGACCCCGCAGATCGGGCACCGGCTGGACCTGAGGTTCCTGACCGATGCGTTCCGGGTTGCCCTGCCGCCGATCGCCGCGGATGAGATCAATCAGCTCGCCGACGGCTGGGAGCAGCTGCAGCGCCTGCGCGACGAACGGGACACCACCGAGCAGGCGCTCGCCGCCGTCACCGAGTTCACCCGGCAGCGGTGGCGGCCGTGGGCCGACTCGGTCATCCGCGCGGCCGCCGACCCGGTGGCGGCCGTCACCAGCAGGCTGACGCAGATCACCCGCGAGGAGAAGACCGCCTCGGACGCGGTGCACCAGCTCAACGGCGAAGTCACGGCGCTCGCCGAGCGCATCGGCGAGCAGGAGACGGCCAGCCAGCTGGCCACGGCTCGGCGCGAGGCGCTGCGCGACAGCCAGGCCTACCAGGACGCCGTCTCCGCCAGCCTGAACGCCCAGCAGCTCGCCGAGCGCGCCGACGACGCCGAGGCGACCGCCGCGCGGTCCCGCCGGCGGGCCGGGGAAGCGCAGGAGGCGATCGAACCGGCCGAGGCCCGCTTCGCCGAGGCCGGCCACAATCTCGATAATGCCGAACGGGCCGTGGTCACCGCCGCCGGTGAGGTGGCTCGCTACGCCGATGACGCCGGCCTGGTCGAGGTCACCGCACGGTTCCTGCCCGACCGCGACTCCGAGCGGCTGCGGCAGGCCGCCAGGCTCCGCCGCACGGCCGCGGACGAGGCGCAGCGCCGGATCGCCGTCCACGCCAAGGCGCTGGCGGGTTGCGACACGGCGGCCGCCCGGGCGCGTGAGGCGCGCGACCGGGCCGGGCAGCTCGAACGCGTGGCCGCCGACCGCGAGCGTGCCACCGAAGACGCCATCACCGCGGTGGCGGAGCTGCTTTCGGACTGGGCTCGCACGCTTGACGGGCGGATTCGCCCCGCCGCCGAGCTCGTCGAAGCCTGGGTCCGGCGGGTGTCCGGCCTGACAGCCGCGGATAAGCCCGCTCCGGTCCTGGCCACGGCGGTCAGCCGCGATCACCTGCGCCCCGCCCGGCTGCCCCTGGACCAGCGGCACGCCGAACTGGACCGGGCCCGACGGGACATCGCGACGGCGCAGGCGGGCGCGGAGGCGGAGCTGGCCGCCGTCGAGGCCGAGCGCGACCCGCGGCCCCGCGATCCGGAGTCCTGGCTGCGACGGGAACGGCTCGAGGGGATAAGCGCGGCGGGCGCGGCGCTGTGGCGGCTGGTGGAGAAGGCGGAGCCGGACGCGCCGGACGCGCAGCTGGAGGCCGCCCTGGACGCCGCCGGCCTGTTGCAGGCGTGGATCACCCCGGACGGGGCCTATGCCGCCGAACGCGACGGAAGCGACGTGATATGGACGGCCAGGCCCGGCCCGCGACCGGGACCGGCACCGGGTTCGCTGCAGGCTGTCCTGCGGCCGGCCGATGACGCGGGCGCGCTGACCGAGGTCGTGGCGGGACTGCTCGCCTCGGTGAGCTACGGCGATGACCTGCCGGAGACGGGCACCGCGATCAGCCGGGACGGCCGATGGCGGCACGGCGGGCTGACCGGGCGGGCCGCGCCGCGGCCCGAGGGGGCGCGCCTGCTCGGCGCGGCGGTACGGGCGGCTGACCGGGCCCGGCGGATCGCGGACCTTCGCGTCCGCCTCGGCGAGCTGGACGCCGACCGCCAGCGCCTCACCACCGAGCTGACCGCGCTGGAGGAGCTGATCAGCGCGCTCGACGCGGCCGCGGAGCGGCTTCCCGGCGACTCCGATGTGGTCTCGGCGGTGCTCCGGGCCCGGGATGCCGCCCGGGCCGCCGAGGAGGCGGCCGGGCAGGCCAGGGACGCCGGGCAAGCCGAGGATACGGCCCGGTCAGGCGCTGACGCAGCCGCCGCGGACGTCGCCCGGCACTGCGCCGAACACGACCTGCCGCGAGCCTCCGGGGACGTGGAGCTGGTCCTGCGGGCGCTGGGCGAGTACCAGTCCGCGATCAGTGGCCTGGTCAGCGCGATGAGCCTGGTCCCGCCGCTGCGCGCGGCCGCCGGGCAGGCGGCGGAGGTGGTCAGCCGGTGCCGGGAAGCGTACGAGCTCGCCGGGCAAGACGCGGCCGGGGACGGCGAGGCAGCGCTCACCTTGCGTGCCAAGGCCGACGCGGCGCGGGCCGCGCTCACCCAGGAGGCGCAGGAGATCATCGAAGAGGTCGGGCGGCTTGGCCGGCGGATACGCGGTGCCGAGGAGGCCCTGAAGGCGCTGGCCAAGGACCTGGCCGGGCTGACCGGCCGCAGGTCCAAGGCCGAGGCGATCCTGGAGCAGGTCGAGGAGCGGCGCGAGCAGACCGAGGCGGACCGGAAGCGGTGCGCGGACCGGTGGCTAGGCTGCGTCGACTCGGGCCTGCCCCGGCTGCGGGGGCTTGAGGATCCGCCCGCGCGGCACGTCACGGCCGTGCTCGAATCCGTCCGGGCCGCCCGCGCGGCGATCAGCATCCGCGACTGGCCAGATGATCCCGGCGCCGCCGCCCACCGGGTCCAGGGCCAGTGGGTCCGGATGACCGAATCGGTGGCCATGCTCCGTTCCAGGCTGGAGTCGCTGGCGGGCCGGACCATCCGCACCGTCACCCCCGGCGACGGCGACGAGGACTTCCCCGGCGCCGTGGAGGTGGTGGTCGACGCCACCGGCGCGGCGCTGCCGCCGCCGGACGCGGTGGAGACGCTGTCGGCGCTACTGCTGCGGCTGCAGACCGACTACGACGAGGAGCTCACCAAGACCATCAACGAACTCCTGGGCAGCACCTTCATCGAGCACCTGCGGGACCGGCTCGCCGAGGCGGAGCGGCTGCGGTCAGACATCAACGCCAAGCTCGCGCAGAACCCCACCTCGGTCTCCGGCCTGACCTTGCGGCTTATCCGGGTGCCTGTATCCGAGGAGCGCACCGCCAACGACGTGCTCGCCGCGCTGGAACGCGATTTCAGCCTGCTGCCCGAGACGACGCAGGAGCAACTGCGCGGTTTCCTGGCCGGGCGGGTCAGCGACGCACAGGAAAAGGCCCGGGCCGAGGGTGATCCCGACTGGAGATCCAGGCTCGCGGAGATACTCGATTACCGCCGCTGGTTCGAGCTGCGGATGGAGTACCGCACGCCGCGTTCGGGCCGGGACGACGGACCGGCCGGCGGCTGGCGGGCGCTCGACCGTGGCGACCACGGCCTGCTGTCTGGCGGAGCCAAGGTGGTCACGCTGATGCAGCCGTTCATCGCCGCGCTGCACGCCATGTACGACCAGTCGGGTATCGGACCGCGGATGATCTGGCTCGATGAGGCCTTCGGGGGCGTGGACTCGGCGAACAAGGCCGCCATGTTCCGGCTGCTGACATCGTGCGACCTGGACTGGCTGATCGCCGGTCCGGCCATCATCGCCAACTCCTCCACCGTCCCGCTGGCCTCGATCTACGAGGTCCGCCGCGCGCCTCAGCCGCTGCCCGGGGTCTCGCTCGAGCTTGCGGTCTGGACCGGGAACGAGCTGACCCACATCCGCACCCCGGATCCGGCGGATCTGCCCGACCTGGCGGCCGACGATCCCGCCGAAGCCGCCGATGACCTGTTCTCCTCGCTGTGACCGACCCTCGCCTGCTGGAATGGGCCCGCTTGCCGGGGCCGGCGAAGGTGCTCGCGGCCGCCCGGCAGCGCCTCGAAGCCGGGCACGGCATGGCCGGCCGGCCGCTGCAGGTCTCGCTCACGGACTCAGAGCGCAAGGAGGTCGGCCGGCTGCTCGGCACGAGCTGGATGCTTTCCGGGCGGCAGGTGGGGGCCAAGGCGCTGGCCGATGCGACCAGGAGCCTCGGCACCGAGCTGGAGACGCTGCTAGCCGCCGGTGGCGGCCCGGTCAGGAACCGGCCCGCGGAAAAGGCCGCTTCGCGCCGTCACGCGGAGGACGAGCGGGCACGGGCCGCGGCCGTGCTGGCCGCCACCGGCGTCCCGTCAGCGGCGGCGCAGGCCTGGCTGGCCCGGCGCGGACTGCCGCCGGCCGGTACCGGACAGCTGCTCGAACTCGCGTCGCGCTGCGCGCTGGTCTGGGCGAAGCTTCCGGCGGCCGGCGGTGCGACCTTGCTCCTCACGGTGCTCGCGGCGGGAGCCCTCGGCGATCCGCATGCCCTGGACCGGGGCAGCCCGGTCGCGGCCGGCGTGCTGCGGCTGCTCGGACACGACGTGCCTGCCACCGCCGAGTCCTGGCGGGCCGTCTGGGACGAGATCGGCGTCGTCTGCGATCCGGTCTCGTCCCGGGTCCTGGTCCTGAACCTGACCCTGCGCGGGGACGCGGCGGCCTGCCGGCTGACCGGGGTGGCCGGCGCGGAACCGCTGTGGCTGACCTGGCGGTCGCTGACCGGTGCGTTCGGCTGCGAGGCCCCGGACGTCTACGTGTGCGAGAACCCCTCGGTGCTCATCGCCGCAGCCGATCAGCTCGGGCCCCGGTCGTTCCCGCTGGTCTGCACGAACGGCCGCCCGTCGGCGGCCGCGCGCCGGCTCCTGACGGGCCTCGCGGCCGGTGGTGGCACGGTCATGCACGTCCGCGCCGACGACGACGCCGCGGGCCGGGAGATTGTGTCCGGGCTGAGCTCGGCGATACCGGGGATGCGCCTGTGGCGCTACTCGCTGGAGTCCTCACCGCACCCCAGGTACGAGGAGCAGGACCTGGAACTCCTCCTGCACGACCTGGCCCGCGGCGTCGTCGCCGAGTCCGGGCAGAACCGCGTCGGTGCCGTCGACCGCGGACAGGAGCGCGGCCGGATCCGCTGACGCCAGGTGCAAAGTGCCTTATCGCTCAGTGCAGCCGGCCCGGACGTCCTGGGTGTCAGGGTGGTTAGGGCCGAGGACGCGGTCCATCATGGGCAGCAGCTCACGGTACATCTGGCGCGCTCCTGCGGCGTCCCCGAGCTGGGCGGTCCAGCCCGCGATGTTGTTATAGACGGACAACGTGTACGGGTGCTCGGCGCCGCGGGCCCGTTCCATGTCGGGCAGCAGCTCCGAGTACAGCTGGAGCGCCCCGGCGGCGTCCCCGGAGTAGCCGGTCCAGCCAGCGATATTGTGCCGCAGCGCCAGTGCGCTGGGGTGATCGGGACCATGAGCCTCATTGACGAGCGGCAGCAGGCTCCGGTACTGGCGCAACGCCCCGGCGGCATCCCCGTTGCGGCCGGTCATATCAGCGATGTTGAGCCGGGTTTTCAGGGTGGCGGGATGACGGGGACCTAGGATCCGTTCTTGGTCGGGAAGCAGGTTCTGATTAAGACGTAGCGCTTCGGCTGTATCCCCCGTCATACCTATCAAGTCGGCTATGTCGTTACGGAGGACCAGTGTGCTGGGGTGCTCGGCGCCGTTGCCCCGTTCCCAGTCGGGTTGCAGGTCCTGCAGGACGCGAAGGGCCCCGGCGTAATCGCCCCGCAGGGAAGTGGTGATAGCGATACTGCGGCGGATCTCAAGGGTCTCATGGTGACCGCGGCCCAGGGCCCATTCCATGTCATGCAGCAGGTCCTGGAACATGCGCAGCGCGCTGAGGCTGTCTCCGCAGTTGCTGGTCAAGCCCGCGATTTTAGAACGAACGAAGAGGGTGTCGTAGCTGCTGCGGCCGAGTATCCGCTCCATATCGGGGTGTAGGTTCCACAGCAGGTCCAGTGCCCCGGCCGTATCTCCGCACTCGCCGGTCCAGGACGCGACGCGGGCACGGGCAGCGAGGGTGCGGTGATCCTCAGCGCCTAGGACTCGCTCGATTTCAGGTAGCAGGAGCTGGTGCAGGCGTAGCGCCTCGACAGCGTCTCCGGCCAGGCCGGTCAGGTCAGCGATGCTGGCCCACGTCTGGAGTGTGTCGGGATGATCAGGAGAATAAAGAGCCTTTCGCAGGTTGAGTTCGTGCTGGCGGTGGGTCAGGGCTCGGCGGTAGTCGCCCAGGTTCTCGTAGTTCTCGGCTAGCGCGCGGTGGACGCGGAGACGGTCATCGTCGCTGCTGCGGGGCAATGCCGCGAGCTCCGCTTCAAGGAGGACGCTCTGCAGGCGCAGGTCAGCTCCCGGCTCGTCTACCGCGTACAGCACCGAGCGAGCGATGTCGCGCCGTCTTTCGTCGCCGGAACCGAGCAGCGGAGCGAGCAGATGTCCGGCCATCGCCTGGTAGCCATTGCGCCCGGCGTGGAAGGCCAGCAAGAGCCGCCACCGATACCCGGCCTCGCCGAGGCCGGTTCTGTTGTCCAGCTCAGCGATGACCTGATTGATTAGCTGGAGCGCCATCTCCCGGCCGCCGGATCTTTCGAGCAGGTCCACGGCGGCCCAAATCCGTGCTTCCAGGCCTACGGCTGCGCCGTTCGTGGTAGCGGTCGCGATCAGCTCTGCCGCTAGCGGCTCCTGGCGCGGGTCCGCGGCTGCCCGGGACAGCCGGAACGCCAGGGCGGCCAGCTCATCCCGGCCGTCCTGGTACCGATCGGCACGCGGCCACTCAGCCAGCGCCTGCTGAGCAATATCAAGAGCAGCAGCGGTATCGCCAAGCGCCTCCAGACCCGCGACCAGCTCGCACTGCACCCGCCGCAGCTGAACCCGGTCAGGCAGGTCGGCACGTATCCGGTGTGCCGCCTGCGCGGCCACTACCCGGTCCACCAGCCCGGCCCGGCTATCGAGGACGATCCTGACGGCCTCCTCAAGCACCGCTGCCGCCATAGCCTGCCGGTCGCGGGCCGACAGCACGGCGACCTGCTCAGCCAGCCGTGGGGAAGCTGGGCCGGAAAGCCGGATTAGCGATCCCCAGCGCATCACGTCCCCATGAGCGCCACGGAGGTCGGCGTTCAGGACTTCGAGTGCCCGGCTCGCCTGCCAGGAATGCAGGAGACCACCCGCCCAGGCCACGACTACCGCCGCTAGCGATGGTGGATCCAGGCGCAGCCGCGCATCGATGACTGCCTCCACCGCCGTCAGCACGGTGGCGTTATCAGCGCCCGGCCCCAGCTCGCGAAGCCGGGGCGCCAGGGCGATGGCGAATACGTCGGCGAACGTCATGGTCCGCGTCGCGATCCGGTGAATCGCGGCGTCGGGCAGTTGCGGGCACAGGTCGCGGGTCAGTTCCAGGCGGGACCAGAAACTCATATCCGGATCGGCCTCAGCCGTCTGGACGGGTCTCTCGCTCCTTGCGGTCCATGCTCGGGACCTGAGCTCCATCGCCAGCACGCCACCGGGGTCGGCTGCGACCACGACCAGCACCTGACTACCGCGCCGAGCCGTCAAATTCTCGATCATCGTGATAGCAAGATCCTGGTCCAGATGGTCCGCGTCATCGACGATCACCACCACGGGAACTGACGCCGAGACCGCGGCTACGGAGCGTGCCGCGCGGGCCACCGCGCCATCCTGCCCCGCCGGGCTGTCATCCCACGCCTTGCCGGCAGCGCCAATCGCGACCCCGGCGAGCAGGAAGGAGACCCCGGCGGCCATCCCCGATACGAACAGGCCGCCAACTCCGAGGCCAAGTTGCGCGGTGCCGCCCAGCCGGTCCAGCCCGAGCAATTCCGCAGACCGGTGCCTTACTCCGATACTGGCCAGGCACTCACGTAGCACCGCTGCCTGCAGGCCGATCTCATCCGGCATCAACTTGCCGTTAATCCGAGCTGTTAAAGTCACGGGACCGTCGCCAGGGCCAGCGATGTCGGCGGCGAAGCTGTCCAGAACGGTGGTACGGCCCCAGCGCGACGGCACTGCCACCAGGACCACGCGTGACCCGATACCGCGCTGACAAAGGTCTTCCCACCATTCCGCCAGCTCCCCGGCTAGTGCCGGATGTCGGCCCATCCCACTGTGCATGAGGCCAACTTAGAACTGCCGCAGCCAGTGCGTCCGGAGATCAGAAGTGAGCCGCTTCGCGTGATGACCTGATTGGAGGGGGTGGTGCGTCTTCTACCGCTTGCAGCTGCGCGACTGAGCATTGGTTGACGCGGTTGCCCACCGGAGCGCTGGACACCTAGCTTGGACATATGGGCAAGCGCATTTTCGGGCTTGAGAGTGAGTACAGCCTCACCTGTGTCTTCCGCGGGCAGCGGCGGCTGTCTGCGGATGAGGTCGCGCGGGACCTCTTCCGCGGCGTGGTGTCCGGTGACCTGCCGCTCAGGAACGGGGCGCGGCTGCGGCTGGAAGTAGCGAGCCACCCGGAGTACGCGACGCCGGAGTGCGACAACGTGCTTGACCTCATCGCGCACGACAAGGCAGGCGAGCGGATCCTGGAGGAGCTCGGCGTGGATGCCCAGCGGCGGCTACGCGAGGAGGGCATCGCCGCTGACGTCTACCTGGTCAAGACCAGCACCGACCCGGCCGGGAACACGTACGGCTGCCGCGAGAATTACCAGGTCAGCCGGCATGGCGAGTTCGGCAGGCTAGCCGACATGCTGATCCCGTTCCTGGTCACCCGGCAAGTCATCTGCGGGGCCGGGAAGGTGCAGCAGACACCGCAGGGCGCCCTTTACTGCCTCAGCCAGGGATCCCAGCGCAGCTGGGAGGACATCTCCCCGGCGGGGACACGGCCGCGGCCGCTCATCAACACCCGCGCCGAGCCGCGCGCAGGCGGCGGCCAGGCATTCCGCCGCCTGCATGTGGCCGTCAGCGACCCGACCATGAGCGAGACGACCGTCCTGCTCAAGCTGGGGGCGACCGACCTGGTGCTGAGCATGATCGAGGCGGGCGCCGTGCTGCCGGACCTGATCCTGGACAACCCGGTCCGGGCCATCGGTGAGGTCAGCCGTGACATCACCGGGCGGAGCCCGGTGATGCTGGCGGACGGCCGTTCGATGAGCGCGCTCGACATTCAGCGCGAGTACCTGGCCAGGGCCAGGGACTTCGCGGACGTCAGTGGTGCGGCTGCGGCCGCGGCCAGCGGGCGGGTGCTCGCAATGTGGGAGCGGGTGCTCGACTCGGTCGAGACAGGGAACCTGGACGCGATCGCGCGGGAGATCGACTGGGTCACCAAATACCGGCTCATCGAACGGTACCGGGCCGCGCACGGCCTGCCGCTGTCCTCACCGCAGATCGCCCAGCTCGACCTCGCCTACCACGACGTGAACCGCGGCCGGGGAGGTTACTACCGGCTGCTGCGTAACGGCGCGGTCGAGCGGGCCGTCCGTGACATCGACATCTTCGAAGCCAAAACCGTCCCGCCGCCGCCCGGCCGCTATCGGCAGGCAGGCTGATCCGCCTCGGCGCGCGCGTCTGCAACCGAAAAAGTTGCAGGATTTTACCGATCCAAACGCCAGTTACCTCGACGCCGCGCACACCGATGCGGTGCCGCGGTGGCGCCGGACATCACCCGATGCTGCACTAGTCGGCGAGCTTGAACCCTTCTCCCGAAGCGGGCCGCGCGGGCCGGGTGAGGATCCGCCGCTGGCGTACCGCACGCTAGAGGCAGGACCTCAAGAAGGGTGCGGGAGATGGTCGCAGCTACCGGGGAAATCGCCCGCGACGTCCCCGAAGTGCCGGGTGGGCGGCGTGTGCTCGGGCACGCCATGGAGTT
>PMOU01000358.1 GCA_003161205.1 Actinomycetota bacterium
GAACACGTCATCCCGGCGGTTGTTCAGGCTCGGCAAACTGGCCCGGACGGTCTCGATCAGGTCGGTGTCGACCTCGGCGACGGTGACTCCAGGTCCCGGCCCGAGGTCGGCCCGGACCACCCCGAGCGGGTCGACGAGCATGCTCCGCCCGACCCCGGTCACGGCCCGGGTGGGCGGCTCGTCCGGGTCGGGCACCTGCCCGACGGCGGCGACCCACACGGTGTTCTCGATGGCGCGGGCCCGCACCAGCGTGACCCAGTGGTCCTCCTTGAACAGCCCCGCGGCCCAGGCGGCCGGCAGCACGATGAGCGCGGCCCCGCCTACCGCCAGCGCCCGGGAAAGCTCACCGAACCGCACGTCGTAGCAGATCTCCAGCCCGGTGCGCACCCCGGCCAGGGTGCAGATGACCGGCGCGGACCCGGCCGCGACGTGGTCGGATTCGCGCTGGCCGAACGCGTCGAACAGGTGCAGTTTCCGGTACGAGGCCACCAGTTCCCCGGTTCCGTCGTACGCCACGGCGGTGTTGTAGACCCGGCCGTCCGGGCCGGGTTCGAAGACCCCGGCGACGAGCGCGACCCCGGCTTCCCTGGCCGCCTCGGCGAGGCCGGAGCAGAACGGGCCGTCCAGCGGCTCGGCGGCGGCGCCCAGGTCCGAGCCGAACCTGATCTGGGTCGCCTCGGGGAACACCGCGAGGTCGGCCCCGCCCTCCGCGGCCTGCTCGAGAGCGAGCCGGACCCGCTTGAAGTTGACGGCCGGCCGTGAGCTGACCGGGATCTGGCACAGTGCAACGCGCATCACCCCAGCCTAGCTGGCGCGCGATCGGCCCCGACATGATGTCATATGCGAGTGAGCCAATCCCCGCCCGACCAGCCCCCGCCCGACCAGCCCGTTCCCGGCCAGCCCGTGCCCGACCCGCCTCAGCCTGACTGGCCCCAGCACGACCAGCCCCAGCACGACAGGCCGCTGCTGAACCGGCGCCTGGCCGGCCTCGGGACCACGATCTTCGCCGAGATGTCCGCGCGCGCCGTGGCGACCGGGTCGATCAACCTGGGCCAGGGCTTCCCCGACACCGACGGCCCGGTCAAGATCGCCCAGATCGCGGCGGACGCCATCTTGTCCGGCCGCGGTAACCAGTACCCTCCCGGCCCGGGTATCCCGGAGCTCAGGCAGGCGATCGCCGATCACGCCGCCCGTTTCTACGGCCTGCGCTACGACCCGGCCGATGAGATCCTGGTCACCGCGGGCGCCACCGAGGCGGTCGCCGCCGCCCTGCTCGCACTGGTCGAGCCGGGCGACGAGGTGATCGCGTTCGAGCCCTACTACGACTCCTACGCCGCGAACATCGCGATGGCGGGCGGCATCCGCGTCCCGGTCACGCTGCGCCCGCCGGACTTCCGCCCCGACATCGAGGCCCTCGCCCGCGCCATCACCGAACGCACCCGGCTCATCCTCCTCAACACCCCGCACAACCCCACCGGCTCGGTGTTCACCCGCGACGAACTGGCCGCCATCGCCCGCCTGGCCGTCGAACGCGACCTGCTCGTGGTCTCCGACGAGGTCTACGAGCACCTGGTGTTCGACGGTGAGCACGTGCCGATCGCCTCGTTCCCCGGGATGCGCGAGCGGACGGTGCGGATCAGCTCGGCCGGCAAGACGTTCTCCTTCACCGGCTGGAAGATCGGCTGGGTCACGGCCACCGCGGAGCTGGTGACCGCGGTCAAGACCACCAAGCAGTTCATGACCTACGTGAGCGGCGGCCCGTTCCAGTACGCGGTGGCCGAGGCGCTGGCGCTGCCCGATGAGTACTACACCGCCCTGGCCGCGGACCTCAAGGCCAAACGGGACCTGCTCGTACCCGGGCTGGCCGCCCTCGGCTTCACCGTGTACCGGCCGCAAGGCACCTACTTCGTCACCACCGACATCAGCCCCCTGGACACCCGCGACGGCGTGGAGTTCTGCCGTACCCTGCCCGAGCGCGCCGGCGTCGTCGCCATCCCCTCCGCCGTGTTCTACGACGACAAGGCCGCAGCCCGCACCCTGGTCCGGTTCGCCTTCTGCAAACGCCCCGAGGTGCTGACCCAGGCCCTGGCCCGCCTGTCCCAGCTAACCGCCAGCTGATCCCACCTCAGCACCATCTAATGGCCGAGGGCCGGTCCAACGCCGCCATCGCCCAGCGGCTTTTCGTCACCGAGAAAGCGGTCAGCAAGCACGCGGCGGGCATCTTCGCCAAACTAGACCTGGCCGTATCCGACGACGACAACCGCCGCGTCCTCGCCGTGCTGGCCTACCTGGAGTCCTGACCGACGGGAGCACATGAACACCGACCTGACCACCGGCCTGAGCACCCCCCAGCCGAGCACCCCCGGCCCTACCGCCCCGGGCCCCGCCGCCCCGGGCCCCGCCGCCCCCAGTCCCACCGCCCCCGGCCCGATGGATGCCGAGCTGCTCCGAGCCGCGGAAGCGACCCCCGGCTTCATGCCCGTGGCTGAGGGCCTGGCCCTGTTCGACGCGGCCGCGACATACGCCCGCCGCGGTCCGGTCCTGGAGGTCGGCAGCTACTGCGGCAAGTCCACTATCTACCTGGCCGCGGCGGCCAGTATCGCCGGCCAGCTGGTCGTGACCGTCGACCATCACCGCGGTTCGGAAGAGCACCAGCCCGGCTGGGAGTACCACGACCCGGGCCTGGTCGACCCGCGGACCGGCCGCCTGGACACGCTGCCCACGCTGCGGGCCACGCTCGCGGCGGCCGGCCTGGAAGAGCACGTCGTGGTCGTGGTGGGCCGGTCCGCCGACGTCGCCCGGCTCTGGCGCACCCCGCTCGGCCTGGTCTTCATCGACGGCGGCCACACCGAGCAGGCGGCGATGACCGACTACCAGGGCTGGGCCCCGTGGGTGGCCCCCGGCGGCGTACTCGCCATCCACGACGTGTTTCCCGACCCGGCCGACGGCGGCCGCCCCCCCTACCTGATCTATCAGCGGGCGCTGGCCTCAGGCGCGTTCACCGAAGTCCGCGCAGAAGGCTCGCTCCGCCTCCTCGAGCGAACGAGCGACGGCATCGGTCGCTGAAGTGACCAGTGAGGCGGTTGGGCTAGGAGAGCACTAATCCAGCCGCGACGATGGTCCATCGATGTTGCTCGGCCAACGCCAATGGACCATCGTCGCGGAAATGCGCGTGGCACCGATCGCGGGGACCACAGCCGGGCGGCTCAACCGAGGGCCGGCCCGCAGCCGCAGGCCTGCGGTTCCGCCGCCTGAGCCACCGCGGCATCCCTGAACACACCCGCACCGCGACTGAAGCCAGTCAGCGCGTCGGCCGCGAGCACCACCGCGGCCGCGGTCCAGCTCGACCGTTCCCGCGGGAACGGCTCGCGGTTCGCGAACTGCCAGCCGGTCCAGTAGGAGCCGTCCCGATGGCGCAGGTGCTGGGCATCGGCGAAGACCTCCAGCGCTTCGGTGCGCATCCCGCAGGCGTCCAGAGCGATCACGAGCTCGCAGGTCTCGGCTCCGGTGACCCAGGGCTGATCGCTGACGCAGCGGATACCGAGGCCCGGGACCACGAACCGGTCCCAGGATGAGGCCAGCCGCGCGGCTGCGTCGGCACCCCCGACCGCGCCGCCGAGCACCGGGTAGTACCAGTCCATAGCGAACCGGCTCTTGTCCGCGAATGCCTCCGGATGACCGGCCACCAGGTGCGCCAGCTGGTCCGCCGCGAGCTCCCAGTCCGGCCGGGGGTCGTCGGCCAGCTTGGCCAGCGCGATCGCGCAGCGCAGGCTCTGGTGGATGCTCGAGCAGCCGGAAAGCAGCGCGTAGCTTCCCGGCCTCCCGGCGGCATCGCGCTCCCAGGCGATCTCGCCCCGGGGCGTGCGCAGCCCGAGCACCCAGTCCACCGCGCGGCGGACCGCGGGCCACATGGTCAGGCTGTGCGTTTCATCGCCGGTCACGAGGTACTCGTGCCACGCGCCGACGGCGATGTAGGCGGCGTGATGACTCTCAGCCGCCGGGTCCGTCACCGTGCCGCCAGTGACCGAACGGGGCCAGGATCCGTCCGCCCGCTGGGTTTCCCGCAGCCACCGGTAGGCGCGCCGGGCGGGATCGCGCAGTCCGCAGGCGCTCAGCGCCATCGC
>PMOU01000097.1 GCA_003161205.1 Actinomycetota bacterium
CCAGGCCGACTTCGAGCACAACACCCCCTACGAAGCGGGCGGCCGGACGTGCCTGTGTAACGGCGGACCGACCTGCCGGCACGACCACCGCCTCAAACAGCACCCGCGCTGGAAGGTCGAGCAAATCACCCCCGGTACTTTCCGCCGAACTGCGCCGTCCGGCCGCCAGTACATCACCGAGCCAACCCGGTACCCGATCTGACCAGGATGCGGAGCTGATTCACTGGGCGGGCTGGTCCTTCAGCCGACCGCGAGCGCGGCACCGTCCAGTCGGGTTTACCCTCATCTCAATGAAAGGCTCTGTGACTGTCCACTTCGCCGCGCCGGCCGCCGAGGTGTGGGATCTGGTCAGCGACATCACCCGCATCGGGGAGTTCAGTCCCGAGACCTTCGAGGCGCGGTGGGCGGACGGCGCGACCGGACCGCGGGTCGGGGCGCGTTTCCGCGGTCATGTCCGGCGCAACGGCCGGGGGCCGGTTTACTGGACGACCTGCACGGTCACCGCGAGCGAGCCAGGCCGGGAGTTCGCCTTCACGGTCAACGGCCCGGGCGACACGATCGTCAACGCCTGGCGGTACCAGCTCGACCCCGGCCAGGACGGCACCGACGTGACCGAGTCCTTCGAACTGCCCGGCACGCTGCCCTTCCGGCTGTACTGGAGCCTGGCCGGCCGCGCGCGGCTGCGCACCAACCTGACCGGCATGCGGGTCACCCTGGAGAAGATGAAAGCGATCGTCGAGCAAGGACGGGCCGGTGGCACGGAAGCGGGTTAGCAAAGGACGCGACCCGGCGGCATGATGGGCGTTATGCGACCTGGACCCGGAATCCAGCGGGATGGTTCCGTGCTGGACGGTGTGCTGGAACGGGTGACGTACGCCAATCCGGAGACCGGGTACACCATCGCCCGGATCGACCCAGGTTCAGGGGTCCGCGGCGGCGCTGACCTCATCACGGTGGTCGGACCGCTGCTCGGCGCGCAGGTGGGCGAGTCCTTGCGGCTGCGCGGCCGGTGGACCAGCCACCCGAAATACGGCAAGCAGTTCGAGGTGCACTCCTACACCACGGTGCTGCCGGCCACCGTCCAGGGGATCCAGCGATACCTGGGGTCGGGCCTGATCAAGGGCATCGGCCCGGTGATGGCCGAACGCATGGTGGCCCACTTCGGCGTCGACATCATGCACATCATCGACGACGAACCCGGGCGGCTGATCGAGGTCGACGGCCTCGGCCCCAAGCGGACCGCGAAGATCACCGCCGCGTGGGCCGAGCAGAAGGCCATCAAGGAGGTGATGGTGTTCCTGCAGGGCGTCGGGGTNNTCCACCTCGCTGGCGGTGCGGATCTTCAAGAAATACGGCGACGCGTCCATCTCCGTCGTGCGCGCCGAGCCGTACCGGCTGGCCTCCGATGTGTGGGGCATCGGCTTCAAGACCGCGGACACCATCGCCGCCGCGGTCGGCATCGCCCGCGACAGCCCGGAGCGGATCAAGGCCGGGCTCGCCTACACACTGTCCGAGGCCGCCGACGACGGGCACTGCTTCCTGCCCGCGCCCAACCTCATCACCGACGCCGCCAAGATCCTCGAGGTCCCGGCGGAGATGATCGTCCCGCGGCTGGACGAGCTGGCCGCGGCCGAGGGAGTGATCCGGGAGGCGATTCCGGTCACCGGGGATCCGGCGGCCGCCACCATTGCGGCCACGGGCCCGGCTCCGGTCAGGGCCGGACCGCAGGTACCCGCCGTCTACCTGCCGCCTTTCCATACGGCCGAACGATCCCTGGCAACCGCCCTCCTCCGCCTGCTCGCCGCGCGGGGCGACCGCCTGGCCGCGTTCGCCGCGGTGGACTGGGACAAGGCCCTGACCTGGCTGCGCGGCCGGACCGGCACGCCGCTGGCACCCGAGCAGGAGCAGGCGGTGCGGCTTGCGCTGACCTCGCGGGTGGCGGTGCTGACCGGCGGGCCCGGCTGCGGGAAGAGCTTCACCGTCCGCTCGGTGGTGGCCCTGGCGCGGGCCAGGGGGGCCAAGGTCGTGCTGGCCGCCCCGACCGGCCGGGCCGCCAAGCGGCTGGCGGAACTGACCGGGCACGANNGTCGACGAGACCTCGATGGTGGACGTGATCCTGGCCAACAAGCTGGTCAAGGCGGTGCCGCCGGGCGCGCACCTGCTGCTGGTGGGAGACGTCGACCAGCTGCCCTCGGTCGGCGCCGGCGAAGTGCTGCGGGACCTGCTGACCGCGGGCACGCTGCCGGTGGTCCGGCTGACGAAGATCTTCCGGCAGGCTCAGCAGTCCGGCATCGTGGTCAACGCGCACCGCATCAACGCGGGCCAGCCGCCCGGGCTCACCGGCTTCGCCGACTTCTTCTGGTTCTCCTGCGACGACGGAGACGAGGCCGCGGCGCTTGTGGTGGACATCGTGGCCCGCCGTATCCCGGCGAAGTTCGGCCTGGATCCGCGCCGGGACGTGCAGGTGCTGTGCCCGATGCACCGCGGGCCGACCGGGGCGGGGAACCTGAACCTGCTCCTGCAGGAAGCGCTCACGCCATGCCGTGACGGCCAGCCGGAGCGGCGCTACGGAGGCAGGGTGTTCCGCGTCGGGGACAAGGTGACCCAGCTGCGGAACAACTACGAGAAGGGCGCCGCGGGCATCTTCAACGGCACCGTCGCCGTCGTCACCGGCATCTCCGCCGAGGAACAGACCCTGACCGTGCTCACCGATGAGGACGAGCAGGTGGACTACGGGTTCGACGAACTGGACGAGCTCGCGCACGCCTACGCGGTCACCATCCACCGGTCCCAGGGCAGCGAATACCCCGCCGTGGTCATCCCGCTGACGATGGGCTCGTGGATGATGCTCCAGCGCAACCTGCTCTACACCGGCGTGACCCGGGCCAAGAAGCTGGTCGTGCTGGCCGGCTCGCGGCGGGCGCTGGCGGTGGCGGTCCGGAGCCAGGGCTCGGGCCGCCGCCACACCGCACTGGACTACCGGCTGCGCGCCTGATCGACCTCCTGTGCCCCGTCCTGCAGAGCGGGGAGGATCTGCCGCGGGACGCCGGGAGGGCCAGGGCGGTGCTGCCACTCCCGCGGATAGCCGATCGACACCTCTTCGAACCGGACGCCGTCGTGCCAGGTCACCCTCGGAATGTGCAGATGGCCGTAGACCACCGCGGCGGCGTTGAACCGCACGTGCCAGTCGTGCGTGCGGGTCGTGCCGCACCACTGGGCGAATTGCGGGTACCGCAGGATCCGCGTGGGCGCGCGGACCAGCGGATAGTGATTCACGAAAACAACCGGGAGCGCGGGGTCCCGGGCCGCGAGCCGCCGCTCGGTCGCCTCGACCCTGGCCCAGCACCAGGCTTCCCGGCTCGGGTAGGGATCGGGATGCAGCAGGACCTCGTCGGTGCAGACGATGCCTGTCTGGTAGGCCGTGGCCAGGCCCTGCTCCTTGGTCAGCGCACCGTCGGGAAGGAACGTGTAGTCGTAGAGGAGGAACAGGGGCGCGATGGTGGCGGCCCCGCCCGGCCCGTCCCACACCGGGTACGGATCCTCCGGCGTGATGACGCCCAGGCCGCGGCACATGTCCACCAGGAACTGGTAGCGTTCCTCGCCGCGCAGCTGGACCGGATCGGCGCGGCGCGTCCACAGGTCATGATTGCCAGGCGTCCACACCACCGTGGCGAACCGTTCGCGCAGCGTCCTGAGTGCCCACTCGATGTCCCCGGTCAGCTCCCCGACATCGCCGGCCAGCAGGAGCCAGTCGCCGGCCGACCCCGGATGGAGATCCTCGACGATCTTCCGGTTCGCCGGGTGGGCCACATGAAGGTCGCTGAGGGCGAGCAATCTGGGCGGCACGGACACGCTCATAGGACCTCAGTCTGGCAGCATGCCGGTCGCCCAGGTTAGTCGGTCACCGGGACGGTCACGATGGGGACGGTGGTCGGGTGGGAGGCTCCGCCGGAGGGCTCGACGGTGATCCCGATCTGATCTCCCGCTCGCACCCCTGAGGCCAGCAGCTGACCGGTCTGGTCCGTGGCCGAGACCAGCCCCACCGAGCGTGCGTCGGAGCCGGATGAGTTCATCACCCACACCTGGTAGACCCGGCTGGCGGACAGCGACGGCATTCCCTTGGTGGTCACGACGGCTTCGCGCTGCAGTGTGGAGGCCACCACGGTGACGGCTCCGCCCACGGTCGCGTGCGCGGTCTCGATGCGGGCGTCGGGCGCGTCGAGCACCTTGGTGATCGCCGCGTTACTCGCCTTGACCGAGTTGAGCTGGTGCTGGGTCGACACCTGCGTGATGCCCAGGCCGACGGCGACAACCACGCTGGCGGCGGCGAAAGCGGCGACCAGCCGCGGTGCCCGCACCCAGCTGCTACCCCAGCCGTTGCCTCGGCGGTGATCTGGACGGGGATCAGCGGACGGGTCCCGGGCCGGGCGTGCGGCCGGGCGGCGGTCGGTGAACAGGCGTGCCCGCCAGGATCGCGCGTGATCCCGGCGGAACCGGTCGCGGGCCAGCGGCGGGAGCTGCCGGGTGCGGTAGGTCGCGGCCAGCACCCGCTCCTCCATCTGGGCGGGCGGCCGGGCCGTCTTGGCCATCGCGAGCCGGGCGGCCGTCTCGCGGAGCCCGCGGACCTCCGCCTGACAGGACGGGCAGTGATGCAGATGGCGCTCGAAGTCCTCACGTTCCGCATCGCTCAGGGCATCAAGAACATAACTGCCGGTGAGTACGTGCATATCGTCATGCACCATCATGAATTCACCCCCATGCAGTCACGCATCCTGATCAGTCCATCCCGGATCCGGGTCTTCACCGTACCGAGGGCGACCCCCAGCAACTGGGCCACCTCCGGATATGAATATCCACCGTAGTAAGCGAGCTGAATCGACTCGCGCTGCAGGTCGGTGAGGCTGTCCATGCAGCGGCGCACCCGCTGGCCCTCCAGCGAGGCCTCCACGACATCGGCGATGTCGTCGCATTCGGTTACGATCTCCGCGGCCGCCTTCTGCTCCCGGCGTGAGCCGGCGTTCTCCGACCGGACCCGGTCCACCGCGCGCCGGTGCGCGATGGTCAGCGCCCAGGCGGCCGCGCTGCCGCGAGCCGAGTCGAACCTGGACGCGGTGCGCCAGATCTCGAGCAGCACTTCCTGGGCGACTTCCTCGGACTGCGCTGGATCGCGCAGCACCTGCCTGACAACACCGTATACCGGCCCGGCCAGCTGGCCATAGACCACCTCGAAGGCCTGGTGGTCACCGCGCGCCACCTGGCCCAGGAGAAAAGCCAGATCCTGTTCCGCGCCCTCCGCAGGGCCAGGATCTGGCCGTCTCCCCCGTATCTCTGGCCTGTTCATGCACTGCATTCGAAACAGAAGCGCGAACGGATTGCTCCGAATGGCGTCGGACCTGCGCGAATATCGCCGCGGACCGGCACCGATACCACCGCGGACCCGCCCAGACGGGACAGAGAAACCTGACGGCTGACGAGCTTCTCGACCCGCGGCCGCAGCCGTGGGGCCACTAGAGTTCGTCGCGGGGCACCGTGGCTATCGTCCACCGGCGGACTATGCGGGAGAAGGAGGGTTACCTACTTCCCTCCATTTCCAACATATAGCGCACCGGGGGGCTTGCGGCAAGACCCGGGTCGTGCCGTAGAGTCGCCGGCCGAGGCCAAAACCTGGGAGTCGCGGAATGCGTGTGCTGGCAGCAAGAGCCACGGAATGCGTGCTGATGGCAAGAGCCGCGGAACGGGTGC